>NZ_CEVXFV010000022.1:0-63511 GCF_982396655.1 Cellulosilyticum sp.
ACGGTGGTGTGAGAGGTCGGATAATCAATTAATGGTTATCCTCCTACTCGATTTTTTACAAGCAGACTCATTAACTTTTTCTCTTCAGGACTTATATGTCCAACAATATAGCTAGATACTGGGGTGCCGCCAGGCTACCTTCGGAACAATCTGATGATGCTCTTGGTGAAAAAAGTTAAAGAGGTTTTAGGTGTGCTGTTTGAGCGAAGCGAGTTCATACCGTTTCTTTAACTATTTTTGCTTGGAGCATCACAGATTGTGGAGCGTGTAGCCTGGTGACACCTCAGTGTCTAGCGGCCTTATGTTGCGACCCCTCGTCCCTTTTTATATAAAGGTAACGACTTCTTCAAGCGGTTTACGTTTAGGTTGGCTTGGTGTTTCATCTGCTGGGACACCTAGAGCAACCATGGCCATTAAAGAGTAATTTGGTTTATCAAAACCAATGATTTTTTCAATTTCAGCCTTTGCATGTGCTGGCCCTGTCATATAACAACCACCATATCCCATATTAGCAGCAGCTAATAAAAGATTTTCTACAGCAGCTCCAATCCCTTGGGCAGCCGACTGTGGTGATCTTAGAATCTCTAAGACTTCTTCATCTACATTGTTAGCACATAATACTTTTTCTTCAATCATATTATATGGCTTAGAATAAACAACAACTGTAACAGCGCTACGTTCGAAGGCTGTATAGTATGGTAAGAATTTCATATATTTTGTTTGTTCTTCTTCTGTTTCCATAAGAGATGCAATATGCTTATGACTTGTGGTAACAGCTTCGGCAATCTGATGAATTTTTTCTTTATCTTCAATAACGACGAAGTGCCAATTTTGTTGATGTTTAGGAGAAGGAGCAAAGGTAGCAGCTTCTAACATCTTTAAAAGGTCTTCTCTTGGAACAGGGGCATCTTTAAAATCTCTTATACTTTTTCTTTTGTAAATGAAATCTAAATTTGACATAGTAATCTCCTTTGTAATGGGGTGATAAGCTTTTTAACTTAAATTTATTTTATACTAATATACTGGCTTTAACAATTATTCATTTTAATCTAGCAGGTAACTTACCTGCTTTTTTTGCATCTTAGAGAGGCCTTTTTACAACTTGATAGCATAGCCGTTGCTAAAAAAATGAAGGATAGTATAGTGATAAGTGTAAAGAAACAGTAGGGAATCTAGAAAAGGGGAATTTATATGAGTGAGATTATAGAGGTTAATCATTTGAAAAAATATTATAAAAATGTTAAGGCAGTAGATGATATTAGTTTTAAAGTAGAAAAGGGTGAACTTTTTGGTTTCTTAGGGGTAAATGGAGCTGGAAAGTCTACAACAATTAATATGCTTTGTACATTGTTAAGGCCAACAGACGGCGAGGCATATATAGGTGGCTACAAGCTGGGGAAAGAAGATGAAGCAATTAGAAGGTTAATTGGGATAGTCTATCAGGAAAATAGCTTAGACGATGCATTAACAGTAAAAGAAAACCTTATGATTCGAGGCCGTTTATATGAGCCTGATAGTAAGAAATTAAAAAAACAGTTAAGTGAGGTCTCTGAGCGCTTAGGCTTAGAGGAGATATTAAATAGAAGATTCAAAAGACTTTCAGGCGGACAAAAAAGAAGATGTGAGATTGCAAGGGCATTAATGCATCAGCCGGAGGTTTTGTTCTTAGATGAACCGACTACTGGACTTGACCCCGCCACAAGAAAAGATGTGTGGGAATGTGTTGCCAGACTAAGAGAAGAAATGCAGATGACAGTATTTTTGACAACACATTATATGGAGGAGGCAGCTGCGGCTTCACATATAGGCATTATGGACAACGGCAAGTTAAAGCAATATGGCACGCCGTTTTCATTAAAAGAAAGCTTTGCCAGTGATCGGCTGAATGTGATGGCAAAGGATAAAGAAAAGGTGATTGAGATTTTAAGAAATAAGAAGTTGGTATTTAAGGAGGATAATAGGATGCTAAGTATAGAACTGAATAACACACTTGCGGCGCTTACAATATTACCTAGCATCGAGGATGCCATCAGTGGATTCGAAGTCATTCAAGGTTCTATGGATGATGTGTTTTTAAACGTTACAGGAAAAGCATTAGCGCATTAATTTTAAGATGAGCAAGTTAAATTTAGGGGAGGGAATGAGATGAAGACAATTGGAAGTTTAGTAAAAAGAAATGTACTGCTTTATATAAGAGACCGTTCGGCTGTATTCTTTTCACTGCTATCTATGATTATAGTAATTGGGCTGATGGTAGTGTTTTTAGGAAATATGAATAGTGATAATATAATAGATGTTTTAAATGAATATGGTGGGATAAGAGATACCGTAGCAGATCGGGCAAATGCCGTTTATTTGGTGGAAATGTGGACACTTGCTGGCATATTAGTTGTCAATGCGGTTACGGTGACATTGATGATGTTAGGTTTTATGGTAAAAGATGAAGAAGAGCGAAAATTAGCTAGCTTTTATGTGGCACCAGTTAGTAGGTTCAAAGTAATGCTCGGATATATCATAGCGGCTATGCTAGTTGGCATGATAATGTGTATTTTAACTTTGGGTGTTGGCGGTCTTTATATTGGGTTAACAAGTGGTGAGTTTTTAAGTGCCCTAGAAGTTTGCAAGGTTATAAGTCTTATTATACTTAATGTATTTGTAGCAGCATGTAGCATGTTTCTTGTAGCACTTTTTGTGCATAGTATGAGTGCCTGGAATGGGATTAATACAATTATTGGGACGTTAATAGGTTTTGTGGGGGCTATTTATTTACCTATGGGTATGCTACCTGAAGGGGTACAGAATGTACTTAAGTGTTTTCCAGTTTTACATGGCACTACAATGATGCGAGAAATTTGTACGGCAAAGGCTATAGAGAAAACATTTGAAGGATTTCCTGTGGAAGTCGTGGCAGGCGTTAAGAAGGCTATGGGCATTACAATAGAGATGGGGAATCATCAAGTGGGTGCTTGGTGGCAAGTAGCATTTTTATTAGGATGTGGTATAATAACGATAATAATAAGTGTCTTAATATTTAGAAAGTATAAGATGTATGAGGAGTAGAACTATTCGTGAAAATTATTATAGAAGATCCAAAAGCTGATGAAGAAGATGAGATTATCATAAGGTGCAAGACAATTGATGAGGCCGTATTAAAACTTATTTATGGTATCAAAATGGGAAGCCAGAAAGTAATGGCTTTTAAAAATGATGCAATTATAGTGCTGGACCCTAAAGAGATATATTATTTTGAAGCAGTGGATCATAAGGTCTTTGCTTATGCCGAAAAGGAAGTGTATGAAGTCAAAGCAAAGCTTTATGAAATAGAAGAGGACTTTGAGGGGACTGATTTTTTTAGAGCGTCTAAGTCTTCTATTGTTAATCTGGCGCAGATAAAGAGTTTAACGCCAGCTTTTAGTGGCCGATTTGAAGCACTTCTTTATAATGGGGAACGCATCATTATTTCAAGGCAATATGTAAGCGTATTGAAGAAGAAATTAGGATTTTAGGAAGGAGCAGAAAAGGTGAGACGACTTAAAGAATTAGCAGCAATATTTGCATGGGTGACAACAGGTATAGTAATAGCTTCCACCATTTTTATAGGAATTTTCTATAGCTTTGAAGTAGTTACAAGCAATATATTATGGCAGATTTTAATCTGCTCATTGATATGTACTTTGGGAAGTTTAGTTTATCCTAATAAGGAACTTTCTAAAAAACTAACAGCTATTTTAACAATCATTTATTATCTGTATATCAATCTAGTTGTGCTAGGATGTGGCTTGATATTTGAATGGTTTAATATGAATAATTTAGGAATGGTTATCGTAATGCTCATATTAATTGCACTAGTATTTATAAGTGTATGGGGGATTTCAATCTATAAGTCTAAAAGATTAGCTGATGAGATGAATAGAAGATTAGAAATATATCACAACCAGGAAAAATAGACTAGAAGTAAGATTTATAATAAGATATTGAGCAACAAATTTATATATGCTATGATAACAGACAGATTGCGATTTTATTAAGACAATTAAGTGAGGACAGAAAAACATGAAAAAACCAATCGGTTATGGCATCATAGCATCTTTATTTTTTGCATTTACATTCATACTTAATAGCAGTATGAACATATCAGGAGGAAGCTGGCTATGGAGTGCTTCTTTAAGATACATATTTATGTTACCACTACTTTACATTGTAGTTTTAAAGCAAAAGGGTGTAAAAGAAGTACTTCAAAAGATTAAACAAGCACCTCTAGCGTGGTTTGTTTGGAGCAGTATAGGTTTCGGACTATTTTATATTCCGCTAACATGGTCTTCAAAATTTGGGCCATCATGGCTTGTAGCCGGATGCTGGCAGATTACGATTGTTATGGGTATATTACTTACACCATTATTTAAAGAAAAATTGCCTGTGAAAAGTCTGCTTTATAGCTGTGTCATTTTAATTGGTGTAGCTATGATTCAGTATGAACAGGCAACTTCAGTGAATGTGATAAGTTCCATTGTGTGCATTGGACTCATTTTAATTGCAGCCACAGCATATCCTCTTGGAAATCGCAAAATGATGCGCGTATGTAATGGAGAACTTACTACAACGCAGCGTGTATTTGGAATGACATTATGTAGTATGCCTGTTTGGATTACCTTATCACTTGTTGCACTTATGACAAGTGGGATGCCAAGTGGCAATCAGGTGATGCAATCAAGCATAGTCGCTTTATTCTCAGGAGTTATTGCCACTATTTTATTCTTTAAGGCAACGGACTTAACAAAGAGTAATGCGCATAACTTAGCTATAGTTGAGGCAACTCAGGCAGGAGAAGTCCTTTTTACGGTATTAGGAGAAATATTTATTTTAGGTGGGGCCATCCCTTCTATGATAGGAATCATTGGGCTTCTTGTTATTATTATAGGCATGCTTTTAAATAGTTTGATAAAAGCTTAGTAAATTTTAAGACAATAGTGGATAGGTCGTATATTTAAAACATATGATAGCATTAAATAGATGATAATTATTTCTAGGAGGAACTATGTTTAAGGCAATTTGTATTAAAAGCTATAAGGGGATACGAAAAGGTGAACGCATAAATGCATGGTATGGATTCAATGATAATATCTATTACTTTAGAGGATTTAAGATTTATTTAAATATGACACAAAAGGAATTTGAACAGTATTTCATGAATTTCAACAATTACTACATTGTAGAAAAGCCTGAGGTAAAGAGACGATTTAGAAAGCCTAAAAAAGAATATATGCGTGTGGAGTTTAAGCATATTCCGGAGCCATTGCTAGTAGAGTTATATAACTGTGTTTTTTCTTATATAGAGCTTTCAAGACAAATTGACCCTGGACTTATTCAAACATTTAGCTATAGTATCATAACAACCCTAGAAAAACTAGAACATTTATATACGGTACTACCTGGTGACAAATTTCTAGAAGCTATACGAAGTGCTGAACAGGTATTTAAGGGAATGTACAAAACGGCATTAAGCATAGAAATTTCATTGTTACCTCAAGCAGAGGATTACGAACAGTTGCTAAAGCAATTTAAAGAGGATGCTGAAATTGTAGGTGGATTTTTTAAAGAATTGAATAAATAAAGATAAGAAGTTATTACACTAATATTAAAGCTGTAATAACTTTTTTTAGTTGATTAATTAGGTCTGACTTGACACTAAATGGTAAAAAAAGTAAAATTTCAAAGTGGATTTATGTAAAAGTGTCATTAATTAAGAAAATTATAGCTAGGGGGGTAGAATATGGGAGAACAGACCTTAATGAAATTAAATAAATTAATTGTTTCAGTAGGAATTGCATTAGGAAGCTTTTTAAGTTTATTGGTGGGTCTACAGTTTTTAGCATTACGAAATACAGGGACTGCTATTATAAGCATATTATTATACATGGGACCTATGATTATTTGTCTTTTAATATTCAAGCGTAATGCAGCACTTGAAAGTTTTAAATATTATGGGATGATAGCGTATTTAATATTATATGTAAGTGTTGCAAAAGGCTCATTAGGGCAGCAGCTTTTTCCACTTGCTTTTGGCATTATGCTTATATTCTTTTTATATTATGATGTAAAGGTTGAATTATATCTTTTAATAGGGATTTGTAGCATTGACTTAATAATATTATTTATTAAGCTCGTACAGCCAGGTGCTGATGTTACTTTACTAATTGGTAATGAAGTAATTAATGGGATACTTTGTGTAAGCTTTGCAGCAATGTTATGGACAGTTGCTAAATTAGCTAAAGAAGACAATGATATAAAGCTCGCAACTATTGAAAAAGAGAAGGAAATGCAAGAGGTACTCATATCAGACGTACTGCAAGTTGCTAGATTAGTAGATGTTAATTGCGAAAAAGTACATGATATTGTAGATCAAGTAGCAGCCTCATCTGAAAATGTTTCAATAGCAATCGGGCAGATTTCAGAGGGTGCGAATGAAACGGCACAAAGCATAGAAAATCAATTAGAGATTACACGAAACATACATGATCAGATTAATGTAACAGCTCAGTCATTCGGAGAGATAAAAGAGGTCTTTGGAGAGTCAGAACAATACTTTAGAGAGGGAATGAAGATTGTAGGCACATTAGGCCAAAAGGCGAAGGTTACCAATACAATAAGTAACGAAACGAAGGTCGTTATGGCAGACTTTAAAGAAAAATCAATGCAGATTACTGATATAGTTGAAGTTATTACAGCCATTTCGGAACAAACGAACTTATTATCACTTAATGCAGCTATTGAGAGTGCTAGAGCAGGAGAAGCAGGTAAAGGCTTTGCTGTAGTAGCAGGAGAAGTAGGGAAATTAGCATCTCAAAGTAGTGAGTTTACTGCTAATATTGCAAATATCATCAAAGACTTACAAAGACGCACTGAAGATGTAGAAAAAAATGTAGGGCAACTCAGTGAAGTGGCTGAAGAACAAGCACAACTTATTGAAAGAACAAGAGTTATGTTTGATAAAATGATAGAAGCAATTAAAGCAATGTATGTAAAGACAGAAATCATTGATGAAAATATGGAAACTATTGTAAAGAGAAACACAGAAATTGTAGAAAACATCAATGATATTTCTTCGATTAGTGAAGAAACTACTGCAGGTTCTCAGGAGGTTGCAACTATGGCAGTTGCAAATGTAGAGTTAACTGAAGCAGCAAGTACATATGTGAAGGAACTTCTAGAATTAGCAGCAGAAATGAAAAAATATATTTAACTAAGAACACATTTACATAAATCAATTAATTAGATATGAGGTAAATAAAAACCGCTAACAGTCGATTGTTAGCGGTTTTTACATATATGTCAGTAAATTTGTATAAAATTAAAGAAAATTTATATAATATAGATAGGTGATTATGCAGCTTAAGTGTGCTACAATAAAGGTACAGAGCAGGGTAGAGTATTGAGCGTTAAGTGCTATTGTTACGGAATGTTGAACATAGACGAAAACCTAAAGGTTGCGGTTCAATACTTGCATTCACTGCAATATTATTATAAAGGCCTATATCAGTAGGTCGATATTATTATAATAACGTTGTTCCTTGTGAAAACCAGCTCCTTATAAAATTTTTAAGGAGGCATTTTTATGCAAAAAAGTAACAAAACAAACTTATTTCCTATGGCAGCAACAGCCCTTCTTGTTGCAATTAGTATTGTCCTAAGTAGTATGGTGATTTATATTCCGCTATTTGGATTCCCGTCTGTACGATTTTCTGTATCAGGTATTCCCGTATTTTTAGCAGGTAGTTTATTTGGTGGTGTATATGGTGCTATTGCAGGTTTTTTAAGTGATATCATCGGATTCTTATTTACAAGTAATGGGGCACCTTATCATCCAGGGTTTACGATTAACTCCATTTTAGTAGGTTTAATTCCAGGTGTTATTTTTGCACAGATTAAGAAAAGACAGATTACAGCATCTTTCAATAAAATTAACCTAGGCTTAGGGATAGCGGCTGCAATAGGGGCAATTATTTATATTAACTTTATTGGTATTCACGAAATCGAGAACTTAGGAACTGTTATGGGGATGCCAACTCATATTGTATTAAGTATTTTAATGGTTATAATACTTGTAGCATTAGCCGTGGTAACAGCTTTTGTACAAAAACGCTTTAGTGAGAGTGACCACTTATATGCAATTGATAAGATTATCTTTATTACAATTATCAACTTCATTGTGGTACAACTTATTTGTACACCAGTATGGCTTAATCAAATGTACAATATTCCAGTTATGGCATCTATAATGGTACGTATATTTAAATCCCTTATAGATATTCCACTTCAAGTGATGTTTTTATATATTATTTTAAAGGCACTCCCAGTAAGTATAAAAAGCAGATATATTGCATAAGTTAGGCTGTGCTAAGAAATAGAGACTACGTAAAGAAAAAGAAAAGTTAATAAATTACTTTGAAAATATAAAACAGGGTGCCACATTGTGACACCCTCTTTAAATGAAAAGAATAATGAAAGGTAAAGGAAAAATGAAAGAAAAGTTAGCACTAGAATATTTAGAAGTATTTAATGGTGGAGGTATTCGTCTTGGCCTTGAGAATATTACTTTACTTATGGAAAGGCTAGGAAATCCTGAAGATAAATTGCAAATCATTCATATAGGTGGCACAAATGGAAAAGGTTCAACAAGTGCTTTTATCAGCAATGCCCTTAAGGAAAATGGGTATAAAGTAGGGTGTTTTAATTCGCCTTATCTTGTAACACCTAGAGAAAATATTCGTATCAATAATGAAAATATTAATGAAGAGGACTTTTTAGCTTGTGTCATAAAAGTTACAGAATCAGCAAAAGTTTTAAAGGCTGAAGGACATGAACCGTCTTACTTTGAAATTATGGTAGGTGTCGCCTTTACGTATTTCTATGAAAAGCAAGTAGACTTTGTTGTACTAGAAGTTGGCTTAGGAGGGGCGTTAGATGGTACTAATGTGATTAAGAAGTCTTTAATTTCTGTAATAACTAAGATTTCGATTGATCATAAAGATTTCTTAGGCGATACATTAACAAGTATTGCAACTCAAAAAGCAGGTATTATTAAAGAAAACGGATTAGTAGTAACAGGTACACAAGATATAGAAGTAATGACAGTCTTACAAAAGGTGTGTGAGCAGCAGAATGCAAAACTCATTGAGGCAAACTGCAAGGCTGCAAAGGTAGTCAGCATTACACAAGACGGAACATGTTTTGAAATCGCAGGAGAAAGTTATCATTTAGGTCTTATTGGGGCCCATCAAGTGTATAACTGCATGATTGCATTAGAGGTACTAAATGTCCTAAAAGAAAAGGGTGTCCAGTTAGGAAAAACACAAATAAGAAGGGCGCTGAATGAAACGAAATGGGAGGGGCGTTTTGAGAAAATAGGTGAGAAGCCATTATTCTTTATTGATGGGGCGCATAATGTAGATGGCATTATGGCATTAAGAGATACAATTACGGCATTAGAAAAACGCTACACTATTGGTATAGTAGGGATTTTAAAGGATAAAGAAGTAGATGAAATGTTAGAAATTATTGCCCCTTGTTTTGAGACCTTAATAGTAACCACACCTCATAATCCAAGGGCAATGAATGCAGAAACTTTAGCTAATAAAATAAAAAGCTATGGTAAAGAAGTTTATGAAACAGGAAATATTCATGAGGCAAAAGAAAAAGCATTAGAAATTGCAGCGCTTCATGAAAACAGTCAAATTATTGGTTTTGGCTCACTTTATATGATAGGAGAGCTTAGAGGATAAGCTTTGCGCAAGGCGACAAGCCTTCTAATGAGGTGTGGGGTGGCATGGATAAGTTTAAATAATCATTTTCCATCTCCGTCGCTACGCTCCTTTTTAGTTCCTTTTTTGTGGAAAGATTTTGTATTAAGTTTGGGGTTTGGACTTATATTTAAGATGAGAGTGCGACAAAATAAAGTAGGGTGATTAATAATGATTTATGAAATCAAGGAGAGACTTAGGGCGGTTTATGAAAATGAGACAGAAGGACAACAGCCTTATGTAGCGGTGATGTCTTTAGAGGAATGGGAAGGCCAAAAGAATCAAGCGTTTCAAGGGAAAATTAGAAGCTTTGAACAGATTACGTATTGTAAAGTGGAGGAAGAAAGTGAATACCTTTGGGGAACCTTTATCATACCTGTAAAGAATAATATGAAAGAGAAAAGACGTTTCTTTTATGTTATTGAAAAAAAAGGGATTATTTTTATTGATAATACGGGAATGGTACAAAGCTTACTAAATAAAATTGCTGAAAATAAGGTTTGGAAGAAATCTTGCATTGAAAGTTTTTTATATACATTCTTAGAAAGTTTAATTAGTCACGATTTTATTTACTTACAGGAGATGGAAAATAGATTAGCAAAGATAGAAGATAGTGTGCTGAATGGTGGCCTAGATAACTTTAATCATAAAATGATGGCTTTTCGGAAGGAATTATCTATATGGCACAATTATTACTTGCAGCTTTTAGAGATGAGCCGTAAGATGCGAGAAAATGAAAGTGATTTTTTTAAGGAAGATGGTTTAAGACTATTTGAACTCTTTAGTGATCATGTGATAAGCCTTCAAAATAGTACACAGTTTCTAAGGGAATATGCCATTCAAATAAGAGAAGTTTATCAAGCACAAATTGATATTAAGCAAAATAAGATTATGGAAATTTTAACGATTGTAACCACCTTGTTCTTACCCTTAACATTGATTACAGGATGGTATGGTATGAACTTTGAATATATGCCAGAACTTAAGTGGAAATATGGTTATCCCGCAATGATTTTGGTGAGTGTTATTGTAGTTGTTGTGTGCATGTGGTGGTTTAAAAGAAAAAAATTCTTGTAGTATAGGGCTAGGCAAAGTGCTAGAAGCTGTTTGATGAAGATATGGGGGGCCCGATAAGGTTTTTGAGGGCTTCAGGCACTTTGAAGAGATACTGACGAGAGGGAGTAGTGGTGAATGTAGGGTGTGATGAAAAGTAAGGGCTGATATGCGAGGGGAAGCATGAGGCCTTTTTTGTTGTGAGAAAGTATGTACAACTAGAATAGGGAAAGTTTAAAGTATAAAAATATTATAAAAAATATAAAAATGTGTGATACAAAATGGGGATGGGTGTATTTATAGGTGAAATACTTAGCTAAGGGATTTTAGATAAAGAGGTGAATTTATGGTGGAAATAGATATAGGGAGTTATCAGTTAGGGGATAGGATTAAGAGTGAGGAAGATTTGATTTGGATTTTTGAGATGTATCAATGAAGAATTGAAAATAAAGAATTAAGGTGTATGAGATGAGGCGTTAAAAAGGCGTATAAAAGAGGGTGCAGCTAGGAAAAATTTCTGGCTACATCCTTTTTTCATATGAAAGAAGGAGTATAATAAACAATATAACTCAAAATTTTAGCAGGTTTATTAAACAGCAAGGAGTGATTAAGGTGCGTACAAACGTGGGAACATTAGAGAGATTTATCAGCAATTTATGTGGAGAGTTTAATAATGATAGGCAAATAGAGGAAGAAATGAAAGCGGGA
The DNA here is from genome assembly GCF_982396655.1 of Cellulosilyticum sp. Lineage (NCBI taxonomy): Bacteria > Bacillati > Bacillota > Clostridia > Lachnospirales > Cellulosilyticaceae > Cellulosilyticum > Cellulosilyticum sp. Next base: position 11,559 of record NZ_CEVXFV010000022.1, read on the forward strand.
CAAGTTTCTTCGCCTAAAGCAAAGCACATTAATCAGGTGTGTAATGATAAAATTGAAAACTTACCAGATGGTTTTAAGGGATATTTTGTGATTGAAGAAAGCTATTATGAAGTGGGCGGTAGAAAAAATATTTTGCCACATTTATTTTTATTTGATTTAAATGAAGAAGGTAAGGTAGTGCTCACTTCTTATGAGTTACCAGAAGGAGTTAAAAAAGAAGAATTCAGAAATGATAATGAAGCCCTTAAGATGGATTATAATCACCTGAAAAAATCAGAAAAGTTCAATCCTATGGTATATGAAGCAAAAGAAGAGGCATTTGAAGGCGCGAGTATAAGTGATTTTGGGAATGGGCTTATCTTTACTTTAAAAGAAAAAACAACACCGAGGACTTTGGAAGTAAGTGAGATATTTGAAAGAAATGGCAAGAAAACTTTTGGATTTGATAGTCCTATTATTTACGATAGACAAGATTCATATAAAGAATCAAGAACAAGAATATAAGATGAAAATGGTTATAGGGGGAAAAAATGATACGCGATTATAAAAATTATATAAAATTTTGGCCTGAATTTAAGCAAAAATTATCAAAAGAGGAATTAGAAGAAGCATTATATTTTATTTATCATGATAAAAAGATTTTAGTACAAACTAGAGAAAATAAGTTTCAAATGCCTACTAAAGAGGTGGGAGAGCAACTTGTTAACTCCTTAGAAAATAGCTATTACTTAGGTGAGCTAGAGGGAAGGACATGTATTTGTGGGCAGATGAAAGCTGAACATGAGGTGCCAGAAGAATTTAGCTTTGTTGCCCTTAATGATGAATTATGGGAAATGGATGAGCAGCTATATTTTATTGCCATTAAGGCAATGCAGCTTATGGCATGGGATGAAAACACCAAGTATTGTGGTAGATGTGGCAACATATTTGCACGCAAGACAGATGAAAGGGCAAAGATATGCCCAAATTGTGGGAAGGTAGAATATCCTAGAATTTCACCAGCTGTTATTGTAGGTGTAAAAAAAGGAGAGGATATACTTCTTGCACATAATGCCAACTTCAAAGAAGGATTATATAGTATTATTGCTGGTTTTGTAGAGCAGGGAGAAACACTTGAAGAGGCTGTGAGAAGAGAAGTTTATGAAGAGGTCGGCATTAAGGTGAAAAATATTACTTATGTGAGTAGTAAACCATGGTCTTTGTCAGATTCATTAATGCTAGGGTTTACAGCTGAATATGAAAGTGGAGAAATACAAGTAGATGGAGAAGAACTAGTAGATGCCGGATGGTATAATAAGACGCATTTACCCCCACTACTCCCTATGCCAATTACAACAGCTAGGCAGATTATTAATAAACTTATAGGCATTGATAATACTGTGAAGAGAAGTAATGAGTAAACTAAGAGATGATAGAAATATTGATGAATGAAATTTTAAAATGCACATACGTAAAAAAATTCTTTTAATGCGTTCATCTGCTAGAAATAGGGTCAATAATAAAGCTATATGGATAGGTAAAAGTTGATGTATTTGTTAAAAAGATTGAATAATTTTAGTCCTAATAAGGAAAACTCTTGCTATATAAACATTTAATATTGCCCTTGTGTTTTTTTGAAAAGGCAATTATCATATAGAAGGTTTAGCCAGAAGACGGTAGAATTGACAGCAGGCTAAAGAAATTAGAAGCAGGGAGTAGAATATGAAGAAAAAACTTTTAGCATTAGGACTTAGTAGTATTTTAGCAATGAGCGTATTAGCAGGATGTGGTGGTGCTACAGAGAATAATCAAACAGCAGAGAGCACATCTAAATTTCAAATGTTAGACACAGACCTTAAAGTAGGGATGGTAATAGGTAAAGGATCTATTGATGATCGTTCTTTCAACCAAGGAACTTGGGAAGGTATTACAGGAACTGTTAAAAATAATAAATATTTAAAACCTGCTGGTGAAACAGAAGCAGATTACAGTGTACAAATCGCAAATCTTTATGATGGTGGATTTAAATTTATTATATTACCAGGATACTATTTTGAAACAGCTTTATTCAAAGCACAAGACAAATATCAAGATGCTAACTTTGTAATCTTAGATGGTGCACCAAATGATGGACAAGGTAATACATTAATTGGTGATAACACAGCATCGATTACATTTGCAGAGCATGAAGCTGGTTTCTTAGCAGGTGTTGCAGCAGCACAACAAATTAAAGAAGGTGACTTTGGTTTCTTAGGTGGTATGGCACTTCCAGCAGTACAACGTTTTGAAGCAGGTTTCTCTCAAGGAATTAACTATGCAAACACAAACTTAGGGACAAACGTAACACTTACTGAAGAAAACGTAGTATACCAAGGTACTTTCGATGATAAAGCAGCTGGTCAACAAATTGCAGCACAAATGTATGATCGTGGTGTAAAAGTAATCTTTACAGCAGCAGGTGGGACAGGTATTGGTACAATTACAGAAGCTAAACAAAGAGCTGAACGTGGCGATGAAGCATGGGTTATCGGTGTAGACTCAGACCAATATTTAGATGGTATCTACAACAATGATACAAAAGCATCAGTTATTTTAACATCAGCTGTTAAATATGTAGACCAAGCAGCACATGATATGATTGCAGCTCAAGTAGATGGAAAATTCCCAGGTGGCGAGGCTATTGTATTCTCAGTAGCAACAGATGGTGTAGGCCTTCCAGCTGAAAATCCAAACTTAAGTGAAGAGACAATAAAAGTAGTAAATGATGTTTATAACAAAATTAAAAATGGTGAAGTTACTGTTTCAGAAACTTTATAATAGATAATATAAGAAGATTGCTATAGGGGTCTTAAGCCCCAGATATAGCAATCTTTTTTTTGCTTAAAATTATACTCGTACAAAAGTACCAAGAAATAGTTAGAAAATAGTGTTAATTTATATTGTGGTAAAAATTGAAAATTATAAAATAAATTAGTATAATGGTTAATAGGATAAACTAATGTGTAAAAGGAAATGGGGGAAGAAAATGAAAAAAGTATTGTTTGTAGCTTCAGAATGTGTGCCCTTTATTAAAACGGGAGGTTTAGCAGATGTAGTAGGAACACTGCCTAAGATGTTTGATAAAACAAAGTATGATGTACGTGTAATTATTCCTTATTATACGTGTATTCCTCCTGAATACCGCAATAAATTTAACTATGTGCATCATTTCTATATGGATATTGGTTGGCAAAGGGAAAAATTACATGTAGGGATTATGACAACAGTATATGAAGGTGTTACTTTCTACTTTGTGGATAATGAGTATTATTTTAGTGGTTGGGCGCCTTATAGTACAACCCGCTTTGATATTGAGAAGTTTACATTCTTCTGTAAAGCAGTACTTGCAATTCTACCAGTTATTGATTTTAAACCTGATATCATTCATTGTCATGACTGGCAATCATCATTAGTGCCAGTGTATTTAAAAACGATATTTGCAAGTAATCCATTTTTCTGGGGTATCAAAACAATCATGACAATTCACAATTTAAAATTCCAAGGTATATGGGATTTGAAAACGATAAGGGGAATTAGTGGATTGCCAGCAGAACTTTTTACACCTGATAAGCTAGAATTTCATAAAGATGCCAATATGCTTAAAGGCGGGCTTGTTTATGCCGATTATATTACAACGGTAAGTAATACATATGCGAGGGAAATTCAACAGCAATACTATGGAGAAGGGTTAGATGGATTACTTAGAGCAAGAAATCAATCACTATGTGGCATATTAAATGGTATTGATTATAAAGAATATGATCCAAATAAAGATCCACATCTATATAAGAATTATGACATCACTAATTTTGGAGCATTTAAAGTACATAATAAGTTAGAACTTCAAAAACAATTAGGTTTGCCAGTAGATAGAAATAAATTTATGTTAGCGATTATTTCAAGACTTACAGATCAAAAAGGACTCGACCTTATTGATTGGGTAATGAACCAGATTTGTGATGGCAATACCCAGCTTGTTGTACTTGGTACAGGAGAAGCACAATATGAGAATATGTTTAAACATTATCAGTGGATTAAACCGCGTAATGTATCTGCCAATATTTATTATTCAGATGATCTAGCACATAAACTTTATGCAGCAGCAGATGCTTTCTTGATGCCTTCAAGATTTGAGCCATGTGGGTTATCACAATTAATGGCTTTACGTTATGGTACGGTACCTATTGTTAGAGAAACAGGTGGGCTTAAGGATACTGTTCAGCCTTATAATGAAATTGAAAATACAGGTACAGGATTCTCCTTTAGAAATTACAATGCCCATGAAATGTTAAATATTATTAACTATGCGAAGAGCGTTTACTATGATAGACCAGAAGCTTGGCGTGCGATGATGCGCCGTGGCATGGAAGCTAACTTCTCTTGGTATACATCTGCTAAGAAGTATGAAGACTTATATGAGGGGCTTACTTGCTGGAAATAAAAGATAAGGCATGAAAAATTAAGAAATAAAAATGAGAATTAGAAATGAAAAATAAACAGGGGAAAATTAAAGATAAAGCAAGATGCTTGAAACCTAAGAAGAAAGGGGGAAAGCATCTTGCTTTTTTGTAGCGTAGGGAGGTTTGAAATTTTCATTAATATATATTATCCTTAAAGGAATGGACAATGCGTATTAAAACTGAGTGAAGTGTAAAAAACAATATGGATATAACATGATAAAAGGTGAGGAAAATGAAGGATAATAGAGAATTACAAAAATTGCTGATGAGCTTAGATGGTAAAAGTTATGGTGCTTATAAAGAAATTAAGGGAAGTTATAAATTTGAAGATTATATTATTGAAGTACAGCATGTACAGGGAGACCCTTTTGCAAGTCCATCTAAAATACGTGTGTTTATGGATTTAAATGTAGCAGGCATGCCAAAGGAGCTTGTAGCAACTAAAAATAGACGCATTGCAGTAGCAGATTTCCTAACAAGAAATTTCTCGGATAATATTGAGAAGTATTATGATGGCGTAAGGGGTTCAGGAAAAAGTGGTGTGATTACAATTGCACGTTGCAGTGCACAAATTTTAGAGAGAACAGCAGTTATTATTAATGAGAAGCAGATAGAAGTAAGATGCGAAGTAGGACTGCCAGCGGCTGGTAGAAGGGTACTTGGTAAGTCGGCGACTTATGTTTTATGTGAGGCATTACCTAAGATTGTAGAAGCATCTCTTTATTATAAAAGAATAGAAAGTAGTAAGTTACAACAACAGGTAGAATTAATGGAAGACCAAGCCTTTATTCGTGAAGAGCTTGTAAGAAGAGATTTAGTAGCCTTTGTGGCAAATGGGGCAATATTACCTAGAAAGAGTGGTATTTCTGAAGCACCGCTTAAAAATGGGGTGCCATTTAAAAGCCCAGCTAGTTTAGAGATAGAAATGGTACTTCCTTTTAGAGGCAAGGTAAAGGGACTCGGTATTCCAAAAGGTATTACGCTTATTGTAGGAGGAGGCTATCACGGTAAGTCAACTTTATTACAGGCAATTGAAAAAGGGGTATATAATCATATCCCAGGAGATGGGAGAGAGCTTGTTATTACCCGCGAAGATGCTATGAAAATTCGTGCTGAAGATGGACGCAGTGTAGTGAATGTAAATATTAGTCCATTTATTAATAACTTGCCAAATCATAAGGATACAGTAAGGTTTACAACTGAAAATGCTAGTGGGAGTACATCTCAGGCAACTAATGTCATGGAAGCTTTAGAAGCGGGAAGTAAAGTGTTACTTATAGATGAAGATACATCTGCAACAAACTTTATGATTCGTGATGGCCGCATGCAAAAATTGGTGGCTAAAGAAAAAGAACCTATTACACCATTTATTGATAAGGTAGAGCAGCTCAAGACACAAAAAGATGTTTCAACGATTATGGTTGTAGGTGGTAGTGGTGATTATTTTGATGTAGCCGATCATGTTATTATGTTAGATGAATATTATTTAGAAGATGTGACAGATAAAGCAAAAACGATTGCAAGAGAAATGGGCGAAACAAGAACGCGTCAGTTAGGTGAAAGCTTTGGAGAAATTACAAGTCGTATTCCGCTTAAAAATAGTTTTCCAAAAGGTGAGAGGGATTCTAAGATTAAAACGAGAAGTTTAGAGACTATTACCTATGGCGAGAGTAGCATTGATTTAAGCTATGTGGAACAGCTGGTGGAATATAATCAGACGCATGCATTAGGTGCTATTTTAGAATATATGGCAAAAAATATTATTGATGATAAACATAGTTTAAAAGAATGTACCCAAATACTTTATAAAAAGATTGAAAAAGAAGGGCTTACAGTACTTTCAGGCTGTAGCGGCTATTCTGGTAGTTTAGCGCTTCCAAGGACTTATGAGGTGTGCAGCATGATTAATCGTTATCGAAGACTTAAAACGAAATAAGAAATAAGATATTGAAATGGAGAGACATATGAAGGAAGCTAATAAGTCATTTTATAAGATGGTATTTGCCTTAGTTATGCCTATGGCAATACAGAATTTAATTAATACAGCCATTACTTCAGCAGACGTTATGATGTTAGGGAAGGTAGGAGAGACTGTATTATCAGCCTCTTCTCTGGCTGGACAGGTACAATTTATACTCACACTCTTTTTCTTTGGCATTACTTCAGGTGCCGCTGTTCTAACAGCCCAGTACTGGGGAAAAAGAGATATGCTGACCATTGAGAAAATCATGGGGATAGCTATGCGGTTTGCTATGATTGTAAGTATTGTATTTACCGCCGCTGTACTATTATTTACAAGACCTATCATGCATATTTTTACGAAGGAAGTAAATGTTATAGATGAGGGTGTTAAATACTTAAGAATCATTGCTTTTTCGTATGTACCAATTGCTATAACAATGGTATATCTTAATATTATGCGTAGTGTAGAGAAGGTTGTGATTTCTACTATTGTATATTCTAATTCGTTACTTCTAAATGTTACGCTTAATGCTCTTTTGATATTTGGCGTAGGGCCTTTCCCTAAATTAGGCATTCAAGGGGCAGCTATAGCGACACTTATAACACGTATTGTGGAACTTATTATTGTAATGATTTATGCGAAGAAAATTAATAAAGTTATTACCTTTAGATTTAGAGATTTATTTGTAAGAGATAAATTGCTTATAAAAGACTTTCTCAAATATGCTTCCCCAGTTATTGCAAATGAACTTTTATGGGGGGCAGCTTGTTCAACAAATGCCATTGTCATTGGGCATATTGGTAGCTCAGTTGTAGCAGCAAATTCAGTAGCACAAGTAACAAGGCAGTTAGCGATGGTTGTAGCCTTCGGAATAGCCAATGCAGCAGCTATTGTAATCGGTAAGACGATTGGTGAAAATAATGAGAAACTGGCAGAAGAATATGGCAAGCGATTTTTACGCCTTAGTATTTATGCAGGGATGTTAGGTGCAGTAGTTGTTTTAGGTGTAAGACCTATTGTGATGAATGTATTAACATTATCAGAGGAGGCAAAAGGCTATTTATCTATGATGATGATGATTATGTCTTACTTTACTTTTGCACAGTCTATTAATACAACCCTTGTAGTAGGTGTCTTTAGAGCAGGTGGGGATACTAAGTTCGGGCTTATTATAGATGTAACGACAATGTGGGGTGGTTCTATTTTATTAGGTGCACTTGCTGCCTTTGTTTTAAAATGGCCAGTAACGATTGTATACATATTGTTAATGTGTGATGAAATTATAAAACTACCTCTAACATATTGGCGTTATAAGAGTAAAAAATGGCTTTGCAATGTTACAAGATAAATAAGATGATTAGTGTAAGGAGGAACAAATGAGTAAAAGAGATGCAAAAGACATATTAGTCCAAAGCTTTAAAGCGCTTTTACAGGAACATGCTTTTGATAAAATTACAGTAAAGATGATTACAGACCGTGCAGGTGTCATTCGTTCCACCTTTTATCATCACTTTATAGATAAATATGAAGTAGTAGAATATATTTGTAAAGAAGAAGTGTTTAACTTGGCTGAAAAGCTTATTAGCCAAGGAAAACCTATTGAAGCCATTAGGCTGATGTTTATTCAGATAGAAGCTAATAAGGCGTTCTTTATGAAAATTGTAAAAATAGAAGGACAAAATGATTTTGAAGAAATTTTTTATACTAATTTTTTGAGATTATTTATAAAAAACTTTAAAGTGTTTGGCGATGAGGATAAGCATCATAACAGCATTTTAAAACCCAGTACTGTTGCCATGTATTATGCGAAAGGATTAACCTTTGTTGTAAAAGTATGGTTAGGAACAGGGATGTTAATTGGTGCAGAAGAAGCAGCGCAAAATTATTTAACCCTTGTAACACATTCAATAGAAGATATATTCCATAAATAAAGAGAGTGCCTGAGGCACTCTCTTTATTTATAAACATATTTGAAAAGATAGATAAAATATAAAGTAAGTAAATGCGCTGGATAAAAAATATAAAATATATATTTAAGTGAAATGCCGCGTTTACCATTGTAGAGTGCAATAGGAAGAATTGCTAAAGCACCGAAACATTGTATGCCTTTAGCAAGGAAGTTTAGGAAAACAAATCCTAAGGCAAGAATAAGGAAGTTATGATGTATGCTATAGAGATAAATAAGAACAATCATGGCAACACCGAATACCCCATAATCCACCTGGCATTTTAAAGCTAGAAAAGCACCTACGGCAAATATCATAAGCTGAATAAATGGACGTTCTTGAAAATTTTTAAATCCAATAAGTACTAAGAGTCCTATAAGTAGTGTAAAGAAGACATTTTGATGATAGGGATAAAAGGGAACGTGATAGATTGCTAAATCAAAAGGAACCTCTGAGATAAGTGCAAAGAGACCTAAGCGTAAGGCATAGCTGTACACATTATGAGTATGTAGAAAGCCTTCTACTAATAAAAAACAAAAAATAGGGAAAGCAAGTCTCCCAATAATTCTTAGAAAAACATATTGTGGAAACAAAATTCCCCCGATATGGTCAATCAACATAGTAATAATAGCAATAATCTTGAGTGTACTACCACTTATTCCAATTTTCTGCGATAACATCTCGAACCTCCCATACAAAAGACTAGTAACATGTTTCTAGTATAAGTCATTTCACAAAAAATGGATAGTTTAAAGATGATAGTGAGGTTTTGGTTCATGAAATAATTTCCACCTAATAAAGTCATCTGCGAATATGCCAAGAGGAGATAAAAAGAACCAAATGATAGAGAAAGGCAGACAGACTTGTCCCATAAGGTTAAAAGGAAGATGGCTATAATCCCAAATATTAAGACCTAAGTAAACATTGAGGAGCAGGCCACTTAAAAATTCTAATACTGTGATGATTAATGCAGAAATAAACATTTGAAGAATAAGGGAGGTTTCGAAACCTAAAATATTATTAATAAGTCCCATTAAAACAAAACAAATACCACCTAAAATGCCCATTGTCCAATGTGTATGGCCTCTATAAAGTATTTCAATGAGCAGATAACTAAGGCCACCAGTACAGAAAAGTACAAGATATTTTAAAAGCTGTCTCATAGGTAAATCCTTTCTATAGATTGCTTGAAGTGTCAGTATCATTAGTCCTAGTATGTCTAAAAATACAAACTTTATGTGTCAAAAAACTTATACTAAGAGACAAAAATGCCGATACATTAAAGAAATACTATAAGAAAATATGACGTAAAAAGGAGGATTTACCTATATGACGAGGCGAAGATGGATGAACTGCTTAAGTAGTGCAGTGCTCGTTTTAGCAGCACCAATTATGGCACAAACGACACCGACAATAGCAGATACACAAATCCAAATAACAACAAGCTTAGAATTTCAAAGTAACAATACGTACATAAGACCGATTAATGTAGCGGCAGAAGTAATCTCTCCTTTTGGAGACTTAAGAAATGGCTATACACACCAGGGCACTGACCTAAGATTGCCAATCGGAACACCTATCTACGCTGTAGCCGATGCCACAGTAATTAAAGCAGCCCCAGATTCAAAAGGTGTGGATGCAGGTGGCGGGCATATAATTATGTTAGACCATGGCGGTGGCATTCAGACATGGTATATGCATTTAGATGCCTATGCAGTAAATCTTGGCGACAAAGTAACTAAAGGGCAAATTATAGGATTTTCGGGTAATAGTGGTGAGAGTACAACACCGCATTTACATTTTGAATATCGTGTAAATCAAATACCGATAGACCCAAGTTTTATTTTAAATCAGGAACAAAATGTAAATGATGTAAATAATGTAAATGAAAGTTTAACACAAGTAGAGCAGGAACTTATTAGCTTGAATGAGCCTTTTGTTGTCATACAATCTTAAAAAAAGTTAATTCCCAGTAAAAAAGTAGGAAAAAACGGAATTTGTATCTAGACTTCCTAAGTGAGATGTATTATTATTATGAAATAGCTTTCACAAGAAGCAAATAGACTTAATCATTTTGGCGACATGGAGGACTAGAAATGGGACAAAGTACTTTTTTAACAGAGTTCTTATTACTGAGTAACTTAAAAACAGTAATGTTTATAGCTGTACTTATAGGGTTGTTTGTTGTAATTCATATGATGGAAAAGCGTAAAGTGAAATTTTCTATTCGTATGATTACAGGAACAGTCATTGGTTTAGTATTAGGTGTACTTATTCAGCTTGTAGCGGGATTTCCTGAAGTACCAGGAGATGTACAATGGCTGAAAGAAGTCAGCAGCTGGTATGGCCTTGTAGGAAATGGCTTTATGGATTTACTTAAAATGTTAGTAGTACCGCTTGTATTTTTATCAATCACTCGTGTGATTATGAATATGCAGGGAGATAATTTAGGAAAACTAACAGCAAAATCAATTGGTATGCTTTTAGGAACAACACTTATTGCAGCGTTTATTGGAATCTTTATTGGAAATCTCTTTGATTTTCAAGCAGGAATGCAAATTGTAGGTGAAGAAGCACAAATCCGAGAAATGAGTTCTATTGTAGAAACATTTAGAGGACTTCTGCCTTCTAATCCAGTAAAGGCTATGGCAGATGCCAATATCGTAGCAGTGGTAATATTTGCAAGCTTCATAGGTGTAGCGATTAGACGTATGAGCAAAAAGCATGGTGAAACTATTGAACCATTTGTAAAGTGGATAGAAGCTTTTTATAAAATTATTTTAAGTGTAGCTATGACAATTATTAAATTTATGCCATATGCAGTAATTGCCTTACTCGCAAATACAATTACAGCTAGAGGTATTGGTGCATTAGCTTCTGTATTTAAATTTATAATCGCTATATATATAGCCATAGCTATTATGTTTGTAGTGCATTTAATTATTGCAGCATTAAATGGTATTAATCCAATTGCTTATCTAAAAGCTGTAACGGAACCTTTAGTATTAGCATTTACTTCACGTTCAAGTTTAGGAACATTACCAGTTACTATTGAAACACTTCATCAAAAAGTTGGTGTAGAAGAAGGTGTAGCTAGCTTTGTAGGAAGCTTGGGTGCGAATATGGGTATGAATGGTTGTGCGGGTATTTATCCAGCTATCGTGACAATTATGTTAGCGCAAATAACAGGAACACCGATGGACTTAAGTTTCTACATCATGTTAGTCATTGTAATTACCATTAGTTCATTAGGGATTGCAGGCCTTCCTGGTTCTGCAACGATTGCTGTATCAGTAGTTGTTGCAGGGATGGGAATGGGTGCATACTTCCCACTTATTGGTGGTGTAATTGCTATTGACCCAATTATTGATATGGGAAGAACAATGCTCAACGTAAGCGGAACACTTATTAGTGCAACAACAGTTGCAAATACGAGTGGTCAAATAGATAAAAGCGTTCTGAGAAGAAAGAAGTAATGTAATTTGATTTAATGTCAGTATAATTCAGCTGTGGCGGTCACATACTAGCATATATAAGTTAGAGAAAGGGATATGAAGGCTATGAAATATGTTGTATTATCACCTCATAATAAGCTAATATGTTTTGATCATAGTTCACAAGTTGAAGAATATTGCTTAGAAAAAGATAATCAGGCACTGAATGGATATTGTGATGATCAGGAATTTACTTATGAAACAATGACACCTGTAGAAATAGGCTATACCTATGTTGCTTCTGTAGCGGAACAAGGTGGATGCAAGATTTATGAAACAAGGCAAGTGCTAGATAAGATGAATGAATTGCAAGTAGAGGCAGAACTTATTGATAGAGTAAATAATATATTTAATGATCGTAGATTAAATAATGAAATAGATTGCCCATCTTATTTAGAGGATGTATTGATGGAAGTTACACCTATACCAGCTTCATGTATGACAGATGGCGTATATATTATGGATAATGTAGATTCAGCAAGTGATGAAAGAAATAATTCAGGCGTATAAAAAGGACGTTGACACCCTAGTAGGGATGTCAACGTCCTTTTTATTTTTCTATATTTGACTATGAATATATGGTATGTTAAAGTTTAAAATGTATTTAAAATTTTAAAAAATAAAATATTTTACTATATTCCTGGAGGGAGAAAATGAAGCAAGTATTAGGGGATTTTTTAGATGAGGTGTGTGATAAATATAGTCAAAATGAATGTATATATTTTCCAACAACAGGAGCAACTTATACATATGAAATGTTCCGTCAGTATGTATGTGATGTTGAAAAGGGACTAGTTGCATTAGGCCTCAACAAAGGTGATTTAATCGCCATTAAGTCGAGTAATACTCCAGAGTGGCTTGCTATGCAATGGGCAGGATTTAAGTTAGGAATTATTGTAGTGGGTTTAAATGCTGGATTAACACCAGTAGAAGTAGCACATGCCATGAAGCATACAGGAGCAAGAATATTATTTACAGATGATATGAATTATATAATAGGTAAAGAAAAAGATTATCGTGTAATCATATGGGAATATGCAAACCAATTTATCATTGATTTAGGAAAGACAATTGAAACGGCTACAATTGAAGAACGTAATATGACTGTAACGGCTATGGATCCAGCTTTAATTTTATTTACCTCAGGAACAACTAGTGAACCTAAGGCAGTATTAATGAAGCATAGTGCTATTTTAAGTGCCATTGCGGCCTATAATAAGACTTTATCTTATAAACAGGCAGATGCGAACCAACAAGATAATGCACTCGTTTGTACACCTTTAGCACATATGATGGGGTGTTTATATGGGATTATGCCGGTTCTGGCATTTGGTGGAAAAATTACTTTAGTAGAGAAGTTTAAAACGAATACAGTATTAGAGATTATAGAAAAAGAGCGTTGCACTATTTTTAATGGGGTCCCCACGATGTTTTTATTTTTGCTAGATGAATATAGGGACTATGATATAAGTTCGCTTCGGACAGGATTAATTGCAGGCTCTTATGTAGCGACTAAACTTTATAAGCGTATTACTGAAGAGTTAGGCATGGGGGAACTTTTACAAGCTTTTGGTCAAACAGAAACGTTAGCAGCAACAGGCATTAGTATGAAGGACCCTTGGGAGAAGCGTATGTGTACGACAGGAAAAGCATTAGAAAATGTAGAGATTAAGATAATCAGTCCTGAAAACAAAGACGGAAAAGAAATTATATTAGGGCCTAATGAACGAGGAGAAATTTTAATTCGTAGTCCTTACTGTATGATGGAATATTTAAAGAATGAAACGGCAACCAAGAAAACTATTAATAAAGAAGGCTGGGTACATACAGGTGATTTGGGATATTTAGATGAGGAGGGGTATTTATATATTAAATCAAGATTGAAAGATATCATCATTAAGGGGGGCGAAAATATATGCCCTGCTGAAATAGAAGATGCATTAGTGCAAATGGAAGAAATAAAAGAGGCAGTAGTTGTAGGTGTACCAGATGTTTATAAGACAGAGGAAATATGTGCATTTGTAGTACCTGAAGATGAAGAGCCCTTACATATAGAGCAGATTAAACGCGCATTAAGGAAAGGTTTAGCTAAGTATAAAATTCCTAAGTATATTATTCGTATAGGACGTTTTCCTAAAACAAATAGTGGAAAGGTCAAGAAGGAAGAATTGAAAAGCTTATATAGTATATTAGCGCAATGATTTAAGTGACCTAAAATACTAAAAAAATATTAATTAGAAATGTAGATTAAATAATAAAAAAATAATGGTTAAAAAAGAGATAGAATGATGAGAATGTAGCATTAAGAAGGGCATTACATCAAGAGAATTTGAAGTTGATTATAAATAAAATTCAGAAATTATTATTAAAAATAAAAAATATTTATAATAGTAAAAATACAACAAAAATTTCGTATTTTAAAATGGTTAGGGTTACGCTATAATGATGCGTAGTAAGGCGAATTATTAAAAAAATAGGACGATAGATAGGAAAGGAGTCAAAAAATGTTAACAAGCAATAAAAACGTTCTTAATTGGGTAGAGGAAATGGTAGCCCTAACAAAACCAGACAAAGTAGTATGGATTGATGGCTCAAAAGAGCAGTTAGATGAAATTAGAAAGCAAAGTGTAGAATCAGGAGAAATGATTAAACTTAATGAAGAAAAGTTACCTAACTGTTATTTACATCGTACAGAGCCAAATGATGTAGCCAGAGTTGAACATAGAACATTTATTTGTTCTAGAAACAAAGAAGATGCTGGTCCAACAAATAACTGGGAAGATCCACAAGTTATGTATGCCAAACTTGGCAAAATGTTTGATGGCGTTATGAAAGGCCGCACAATGTATGTTATTCCTTATTCGATGGGACCTATTGGCTCAGAGTTTTCTAAAGTAGGTGTAGAACTTACAGACTCTACTTATGTAGTTCTTAACATGGATATTATGACAAGAATGGGAAAAGATGCTTTCACTCAACTAGGAGAGACATCTAATGACTTCGTAAGAGGGCTCCATTCAAAAGCTGATATCGATGAAGAAAATAGATATATCTGCCACTTCCCAGAAGATAATACAATCTGGTCAATTAACTCAGCTTATGGTGGTAATGTACTTTTAGGTAAAAAATGTTTTGCACTTAGAATTGCATCTTTCCAAGGTAAAAATGAAGGATGGATGGCAGAACATATGCTTATCTTAGGTGTGGAAAATCCACAAGGTGAAGTAAAATATATCTGTGCAGCATTCCCATCAGCATGTGGTAAGACAAATCTTGCAATGCTTATTCCACCAGAAGTATATCAAAAAGCTGGTTACAAAGTATGGTGTGTAGGTGATGATATCTCTTGGCTTAGACAAGGACCAGACGGTAGACTTTGGGCAATTAATCCAGAGAATGGTTTCTTTGGTGTAGCACCTGGAACAAACCTAAAATCTAATCCAAATGCACTTCATACAACAGAAGAAGGTACCATCTTTACAAACGTTGCTTTAAATTTAGATACAAATACAGTTTGGTGGGAAGGACTTGATAAAAATCCTCCAACACATGCACTTGATTGGATGGGTCAGCCATGGGATCCTACAAAAGATACAAAAGCCGCACATCCAAATAGCCGTTTCACAGCACCAGCTAAAAACTGCCCATGTATCAGTAGTGAGTTCAATAATCCACAAGGTGTACCAATTTCTGCAATCGTATTTGGTGGACGCCGTGCAAAAACTGCACCACTTGTATATGAATCAAGAAACTGGAATCATGGTGTATTCGTAGGTTCAATTATGGCATCTGAAACAACAGCTGCAGCAACAGGTGCAGTAGGTGTAGTAAGACGTGATCCTATGGCAATGCTTCCATTCTGTGGTTATCATATGGGTGACTATTTCAAACATTGGATTGAAATGGGTAGCAAACTTGGTGATAAAGCACCTAAAATTTTCAACGTTAACTGGTTTAGAACAGATGATGAAGGCAATTTCATTTGGCCAGGATTTGGCGATAACTTAAGAGTACTTAGCTGGATTTTAGACCGTTGTGAAAACAAAGTTGAAGCAGTAGAAACACCTATTGGATTTGGTCCTAAAGTAGAAGATATCAATATCGAAGGGTTAGATATCGATAAAGATACAGTAGCTAATTTACTTCAAGTAGATAAGGAATTATGGAAAGAAGAAGTTGTTGGTATTCATGAGTTCTATGATAAATTCGGAGATAGATTACCAGTAGAACTTAAAGAAGAATTAAATACATTAGAGAATAATTTATAAAAGTAAAAGTGAAGTAGAAGAAGTAGAAGGGCCGCGAGGCAATCGTCTGCATTCTACCTGCACTCTCCGTATTTTATGTCTCTCTAAGCTTAACCTTTCAAGGAACGGCAGAAAACTCGCTATGCTCAAACACTCTGCCTAAAACCCCTTGAAAGGTCTTCGCTAAGAGAGACATTAAAATACTCCGAAGGCAGGATAGAATACAGGCGATTGTCTCGCTTTTCTTTTTCTACTTTTATTTTTAAAGGAGTGGAGGGAGTAGTGAAGCTAGGTGAAGAGTGGAGATTTTGGGAGTAGCAGTGGATGATGAAGTGAAAAAAGTTATGTGAATGTGTAAATGAGAGATGAAAAAGAAATTTGATTAAGTATTGACTTAATTAAAAATGGGAGTATAATCTAATTAAGTAATTACTTAATTGGATGAGGGATAGTATGGAACTAACGTTAGTGTTAAAGGCAATATCGGATGAGACACGAATGAAGATTATTAAATTTCTTCTGGGTCATGATTATTGTGTGAGGGGACTTGCTAGAAGGCTAGGGCTGAGTGAGAGTGCTGTATCACAGCATGTGAAGGTACTTAAGGAGGCCGGCATTTTAGTAGGTGAAAAAAGAGGGTACTTTGTACATTATGAAGTCAATAAGGAAGTGCTCTTAGAGGCAGCAAGGCAGTTGGAAGCACTTGCAGGTGAAGAAACTTTATCTTGTGTGGCAGCTCATGAAAGTGGATGCCAGAAAGAGCGTTGTCAGTGTCAGTTTAGGAAATAAAATAACTAATATAAAAGCTTTAGGAGGCGTAAAGTATGATTCTTGCAGTAACTTATGAAAATGGAAATGTTTTTGGTCATTTTGGACATACAGAGCAGTTTAAGGTATATGAGATTGAAGGCGGAAATGTTGTTTCACAAAAGGTAGTGGATACTAATGGTAGTGGACATGGCGCTTTAGCAGGATTTCTTAAAGATTTAAATGTAGATACTTTAATTTGTGGCGGCATTGGTGGCGGTGCTAAAAATGCTTTAGCTGAAGCAAATATTAAAGTATATCCAGGGGCACAAGGAAATGCCGATGCACAGGTTACAGCTTTTATTAAAGGTGAATTAAATTATGACCCAAATACAAAGTGTAGCCATCATGACCATGAACATGGCGAAGGTCATACTTGCGGAGAACATGGTTGCAAATAACCATAGTTAGGCAAATTTATGAAATATAAAAGAAGGAGAGTATAGGAAGGAATCATAAGACTTCCTATACTCTCCTTCTTTTATATCTAACGATAGATTTTATCTCTATAAATTTTAGTTATTTAGTGTGTACGGCTATAGTGCATATTCTACATAATGTAAATTGTAAAAAAGCCATTTATAGGGGATTTATGCGATTGACGATTTTGGGGAGGAGATGTAGAATTTTTTAGTAAGAAGAAATGGATGATTAATAAGGAGTGAAGAAAATGAAAATCATAGTACAAATTGCCATTGTATTTGCTATATGTCTACTCGGACAAGTAGTTGTTAGTGTATTGCCATTTCCTTTTCCAGCTAGCGTAATGGGGATGATTATATTATTTTTACTCTTGTTATTTAAGGTGTTGAAGACGGAACATATTCAGGCTAAGACTAACTTCTTGCTTCAGAATATGGCATTTTTCTTTATACCTTCTGGCGTAGCTATTATGGAGAATTATGATTTACTAAAGGGAAGTGTCCTTAAAATTTTTTTAGTATGTATTATTACAATGATTTTAACTTTTGCAGCCACAGCGTATACAGTAACTTTTGTGATAAGATGGCAAAATAGTAGGAGGAAGACAAATGAGTGAAATCACAGCTAGTCCATATTTTGGAATTATTATATCTATATTTGCTTTTGAATTAGGAATTGTGATTAACAAGAAATTAAAGACACCTATTGCAAATCCACTGCTTATAGCTATTTTATTAATTATTGCAGTGCTTCAAGTATGCCGAATTCCTATAGAAAACTATAATATGGGAGGCGAGATTATTACCATGTTTTTAGCACCTGCTACAGCGGCACTGGGTATTTCTATTTATAGTCAATTGGAAATACTTAAGAAAAATTGGCTTCCTATTGTTATAGGAACAGCAGTAGGAGCAGCAGTATCTATGTTGAGTGTATTTATACTTTGTAAGTTATTTAAGTTAGATGAAACTTTGACAGCTTCATTATTACCTAAGTCAGTTACAACGCCAATTGCTATAGAAGTTTCTTCTCAATTAGGAGGGCTTATACCTGTTACAGTAGCAGCTGTTATTATTACAGGAATTGCAGGCGCTATATTGGCACCTGTTATGATAAAAGTATTTCGTATTAAAGAACCTATTGCAGCTGGCGTAGCGATTGGTGCATGTAGCCATGCCATGGGAACAACTAAGGCATTAGAGTTAGGACAAATACAAGGGGCAATGAGTGGGATTTCTATAGGGATTACTGGAGTCATGACAGTAATCTATGCATTATTTTTAACTTAAGGGGTAAAAGGATAAATTTATATAATGTTAAGGGAGAAAAGGACTATTTAAGCAGTTTAATGAGAGGACAAACTGTTTAGATAGTCTTTTTTTTAATAGAAGTCTAAAAAATGCATTAAATTGGTAACTATAACGTATACTAAAACTATATCAAATAGAGAATGAGAAAATATTAACAAAAAGAAAGAGGTGTTTCACATGAATACAGTAACAATTGCATGTCTTCCGGCCTCACAAACGGATGGTGAACGTGTTAGTTTTAACTTTTCTACCGTACAGCTTCCCAAGGAAAAATATTTAGTTTGGCACGTTATAAGTCAAATTGAGGAAGATAAAAACATTCATTTTAAGGTAAAGCAAGAGGGCAGTAATGGCGATCATCCTATAATATTTGAGGATATACATGATGGTTTTATGATGCCCTATGAAGCAATGAGAAATCTATATATTGCAAGTCCTAAAAATGTAACAGGACATTTTATGGTAGAGGTAGAAGCAAAATCATAAGGTAATCGTAAAAAGGCTAAAGGCTAAAGGCTAAAGGTGGTATCACTTTTAGTTCTTTAGCTTTTTTTGTTCAAATCAAATGCTAATAAAGTCGGAAATGTGCTAAAATAAAGACAAATAAAATAGGATATATTATAAATTTTATAAGCAGGAGGAAGATTGAGTGAGTAGAGCATGTATAAATTGTGGAGAGGCGCTAGCAGATGAGGATAAGTATTGTCCTTTATGCGGGACATTTAATCCACTCCAGGAAATGAAAGCTACAAATCAATATAATGGGGGGCCATATCAAGAAGCACAGTATGATCCCTTTAAGGCAGGAATGGTTCATCAAGCAATTAAGGAAAAGAAGTCACATAATAAGGCGTGGATAATTTTAACATTGGGTGTTATTGCTATAATGGCTTTTTATCGCATAAATGAAAGAAAGATAGAAATTAAGAGGGCGAATGTCCCACCAGCACAAATTAATCTAGTAACAGGTGAGGTAGGAAAAATCATAGAAACTGAAGATTTTGATTTTATAATAAAAGAGGCTGTAGACATTCAGAATGAAAGTATAAATAATATATTACCAGAAGGTAAGAAAATTGTAGTGGTTAAGGCCAGTGCAGATAATTTAAAGGATAGTAAAATCTTTGAGGAAAGTCCTGATATTTATGGGATATACGATGGGGATCATTATGTAGAACCACTTTCTGATTATGAGGTAACAGATATACTAGAGAAGATTGGCTATAAAATGTTTTATTTAAGAGATCTTAAATATGATGGGAACACTTCAGGGTACTTAATGTATGTAGTAAATGAAGATGTAGCGGAAATAACACTCGCATATTCAGAGCTAAATATAAGTTCAACAAGAGGAAATACAATAGGTAAGACATATGAAGTGACAGTACCTATTGGGGACTAATCAGAAAGGAGATACATAGATGAACGATAATGGGATAGGAATGGTTTTAAAACTGTTAGGGAAAATTACACTTTTTATTATAGTCATTGCAATGAGTGATGTTATTATGGAAGATATCATTGATAACAATCGATATCAGTCTATTGATAGAACATATGAGATGCGTGAAACTGTGACAGGTACTAAGTATACTGTAGTTGTAAAAAAAGCTGAGCCTTTTACAGGAGATGCCTCAATTTATAAAGTAAAAAGAGATCAAAAACTTATGGATATAGAGATTGAGTTGACTAATAATCAGGCATTGGCAGAATATATGGATGAAGGTGGTTATTTCTTTAGATTTAATACTATAGATGGTGCTGAGTGTACATATTATGGTAAAGGGGAGCAAGAAGTTGATAATAGAGAGGCAGAAACATTAACTGATGAAATTTATTTACCAGCAGGACGCACAAAAACAATTCATTATGTAGTAGGGGTACCAGATATTGCAGAGCGTATAGAAGTTGAATATAGTGAATACACACCAACGGGCAGTATATATAATACTATTTTAGTAGACTTATAGGAGGCAAAGATGAAGCATATTGTCTGCTTTTATACTATACAAAAATAATATAGACTTTTAACCTAGAGATAGGTTAGTATACAATAAAGAAACAAAGGAGGAGCTAGGGGTGGAAATATTAACAATACTTAATGCCTACTTAGAAAAACAAAAAACTTTTGCTTATGCTATAGAAGAACATCCACTGGGGAGATGCGAAGTAAATATAAAAAAAATCTATATTCAACTTTTAAAATTAGTTTTAAGTGATAGTAAGGCAGTAAATGAAAAACAACTTGATTTTCTAGAGCGACTAATAAAAGGCATTGATTTAGATGATGAGATAAAGTTAGAAATTACTTTAGAGGAAGCAGATAAGAAATTTATAGAAGTTTTAGGCGAATGCTTTTTTAAGTATTTTAAGGGCAGTATTTTAAAATACAATTTTATATTAGATACAATCTTAATATTGATGCAGGCAAGTAAGGAACAAAAGGCATTTATACGTTTAATCTGTGAAACTTTAGGACTTCAAGAGGGGGAAGTTAGATTCTTAATGAATCTTGCAACTTGTATTTTAGAAGAAGATAGTATGAGTTATATGCAAATTATAGAGCGCGTTCCTAAAGGGATAAAGATGCAGAACTTTGTCGGTTATGTAAAACCTTTTTTAATAGGTAGACTAATAGATAATGATGAATTGGTGATGTATTATGGGAATGAAAGAAAAAATCTATATGAAAAGCCTAGCTTTAATGAGATTTTTAAAAGTGAAGAAATGTCATTAGAACGCTGGGTATTTAAGCAAGATGTTTTAGTTTTTGAGAATTGGGCAATTGATTTAACGCATAAGAAGTGGCAGTTTAGAAATAACCAGAAGGTAATTTTTAGAGGCTGTGAAATTATAGGAGATGATACGCCGATATGTTTTGACGGGGTAAGCGAGATTATAATAGAAGACTGCACTTTTACATATTTTAATAATCGTGTGTTTCTAATTAATGATTGTCTAAGTTTAAATATTAAGGAAAGCCTTTTTAAAGAATGTGTTTATCTATATGATGTCTATCAAAATAGTAATGGATGTATTTATTTCATTGCAGATAAGGGAACAACGCTTGCTAGTGGGGAACGTGAAATTAGGGTAGAAGATAGTAAATTTATAGATTGCAGTGTATGGAATAAAGAGGGACATTATTATAGTGATTATAGTCTAGGGTATAGTATGAGTATCCCTCAAAAGATAATAGGTTGTGACTTTAAAAACTGTTTATCGTATATGGGCATGCCTAAAAGGCTTTGTAATGGAGGCAGTGTGTTATTTAATCAGGTAGAAGCAGAGCGATGTAATTTAGCTGCAAGTCACCCTATAAATTAATGAATGAGAATATAAAAACTTTAAGTTAAGATTAATAGATTAATAAGACCAGGGAAGTACTTAGAATAAAAGTGTTTCTCTGGCTTTTTTTGTATGCTTAAAAAAGTGCATATAAAAAAATAGGTGTTGACAAACTAGAGTTAGTTGATTAAGATGTGAAATATAGCACCCCCCAGGAGGGGAGAGGAGGTACAAGCGTGAACGAAGAAAAGAAAAAAGCAATGCAATCCCTAAAAACAGCTAAAGGGCAAATTGAAGGGATTATTAGAATGATAGAAGAAGAGCGTTACTGCGTAGATATTTCAAATCAGATTTTAGCAGCACAATCTTTATTAAAGCGTGCAAACTTACTTATTTTAGAACAACATATGAATCATTGTGTGAAAGAGGCTTGTGAAAATAAGGATCATGCTGAAGAAAAAATTGATGAGATTATTCGTATATTAGAAAAGGTAATGACAAAATAAAAGAGGAGTTAGAAGGAGAATCTATATGAAACAAAATACAAGCAAAATAGAAGGTATGACCTGCTCTGCTTGTGCTAGCCGTATTGAAAGAGTGGTGAAAAAGCTAGAGGGGGTGGAAAGTGCTAATGTTAACTTTGCATCAGAGACATTAAATGTGACTTATGATGAAGAGAAGGTTGATAAAGAGAAAATAACTGCAGCTATTGAGAAAGCTGGTTATAAGGTAAAAACACAAAGTAAATCCTATACATTTAATATTGAAGGGATGACCTGTTCAGCTTGTGCTAATCGTATTGAACGTGTTGTAGGAAAGATTCAAGGGGTAGAGCAAGGAAATGTTAACTTTGCCAGTGAGAAACTAAATGTAACAATAGATGAAAGTACAACAAATATTGGTCAGATTAAAGCAGCAGTTGGTAAGGCTGGATTTAAACTGGTTAGTACGGAGGAAAAGAAGGAAGAGGTCAAAAAGTATAGTGAAGACCAATTATTATTTTATCGCTTTATAGCTTCAATTGGTTTTACAGTACCACTTTTGATTATCAGCATGGGGCATATGATGGGAATGCCATTACCTCATATCATAGAACCAATGATGAATCCATTTAACTTTGCATTAGTACAACTTATTTTAACTGTGCCAGTTATGGTAGTAGGTTATAAATTTTACAAAGTTGGGTTTAAAAATCTTTTCCAGCTTAGTCCCAATATGGATTCATTAATTGCTATTGGTACATCAGCTGCTTTCTTATATAGCATTTATGGTATGGTACAAATTGCTAGAGGTGATGGCAGTTATGCAATGCATCTTTATTTTGAATCAGCAGCAACGATTCTAGCACTTATTACATTAGGTAAATATTTAGAAGCAAGATCAAAAGGCAAGACATCTGATGCTATTAAAAAGCTTATGGGCCTTGCACCTAAGGTAGCAACTGTTGTAAGAGAAGGCAAGGAACAAGTTATTCCAATTGAAGAGGTTTTAGTAGGCGATATTATCCTTGTAAAACCAGGCGAAAAACTTCCTGTAGATGGTGAAATTATAGAAGGAAGTACAGCTATTGATGAAGCCATGATTACAGGTGAAAGTATTCCAGTAGAAAAAACAGTAGGAAGCCAGGTAGTAGGTGCAAGTATTAATAAAACCGGATTTATTAAATACAAAGCCACTAAGGTCGGTAAAGATACAGCTTTAGCACAGATTGTAAAGCTTGTAGAAGAAGCACAAGGTACAAAGGCGCCTATTGCAAAGATGGCAGATGTCATTGCAGCATACTTTGTACCAACGGTTATAGGTCTTGCCATACTTGCAGCAGTATTTTGGCTTATTATGGGGGAAACACCAGTCTTCGCACTAACCATTTTTATTGCAGTATTAGTCATTGCCTGCCCATGTGCTTTAGGGCTTGCTACACCAACGGCTATTATGGTTGGAACAGGTAAAGGCGCTGAAAATGGCGTGCTGATAAAAGGCGGTGAAGCTTTAGAGACAGCTCATAAAATTGATACAATAGTATTTGATAAAACAGGAACTTTAACAGAAGGTAAACCTAAAGTGACGGATATTGTCCTAGCAAAAAATGGAGTGAATACGCATACAGAAGATGATATTTTATTACTGGCTGCAAGTAGTGAAAAAGGCTCTGAGCATCCACTTGGAGAAGCTATTATAAAAGCAGCAGAAGATAAAGGATTAGTACTTAAAAAACTAGAACACTTTAATGCCATCCCAGGACATGGAATTGAAGTGCAAATTGAGGGTAAAATAGTTTTACTTGGAAATAAAAAATTAATGGTTGAAAAACATATAAATCTTACAGAACTTGAAGAAGTTAGTGACAAATTAGCAGCAGAGGGTAAGACATCAATGTATATTGCAATGGGCACAGAGCTTCTAGGGATTGTAGCAGTAGCAGATACTTTAAAGGCAAGCAGCAAAGAAGCGATTGAGACACTTCATGAGATGGGTATCAAAGTAGCCATGATTACAGGTGATAATAAAAGAACAGCAGATGCGATTGCTAAACAGGTAGGTATCGATATTGTACTAGCAGAAGTGCTTCCAGAAGATAAAGCAAATGAAGTAAAACGTCTTCAGGATGAAGGCAAGAAGGTAGCTATGGTCGGGGATGGAATCAATGATGCACCCGCACTATCAAGAGCAGATATTGGTATTGCCATTGGCTCTGGGACAGATGTAGCTATTGAATCAGCAGATATCGTTTTAATGCGTAGTGATTTAAAAGATGTGCCTACAGCCATCAAGCTTAGTAAAGCAACGATTAGAAATATTAAGCAAAATTTATTCTGGGCATTTGGTTATAATGTATTAGGTATTCCAGTAGCTATGGGCGTGCTTCATCTCTTTGGCGGGCCACTCTTAAATCCAATGATTGCAGCAGCGGCTATGAGTTTAAGTTCAGTATCTGTACTTGCAAATGCATTGCGCCTTAGAAACTTTCGTGGTTAAATCAAAGAATGATGTATAGGGTATGCCTAGTTTATAGTGAAATTTAGTAGGTACTAATGTGACGTACTATATGTTAATAAGTATTTTAGATGAATAAAAGGAGGAATTGATAATGAAAAAGAAAATTATGATTGAAGGTATGAGTTGTGGACACTGCACAGGGAATGTAAAAGAAACGTTAACTGCATTTGCAACAGGTGAAGTGGAAGTAAGTTTAGAAGGGAAGTATGCGGTTGTAGAGACTGAGGCTACAGATGAAACTTTAAGAGAAGCTATTGATGATATTGGATTTGATGTAGTGGAAATTCTTAATTTATAAGAAGCAAGCGAATAAAGGACTTAAAATATTGTGAGTGAAAATAGGTATTTAGACTAAGAGATAAAAAGTCTAAATACCTATTTTTAAAGTTATTTTTTATTAAGTGGAAAGATAATGTAGAAATAAAGATTGAATGGCAAATATAATTTATACAAAATAAAGTATAGAATTAAAGGCTATAGTTGTTTATGATAGAAGAGGATGCTTACATTTGAGCATACAAATATAAGAGTTAAGGTGAGGAGAAAAATGAATCAGAAATATAAAGGAATACTTTGTATTTTAGGTGCAGCATTTTGTTTTGCACTTATGAATGCTTTTGTAAGACTTTCAGGTGACTTGCCATCTATACAAAAGAGCTTTTTCCGTAATGTAGTTGCAATGATTTTTGCTTATATTATTTTAAGAAAGAATCATCAAGGATTTAGACCGACTAAGGGAAATTTAGGGCTACTTATTTTACGTTCAACCTGTGGAACTATTGGTATATTATGTAATTTTTATGCAGTAGATCATTTAGTTCTTTCAGATGCATCTATGTTAAATAAGATGTCACCATTCTTTGCAATTATTTTTAGTTATTTATTTTTAAAGGAAAAAATCAACTTAGTACAAGGATTAGGTGTTATCGTTGCCTTTGTTGGCAGCTTATTTATCATTAAACCAAGTTTTAGTAATATGGCACTCGTACCTTCTATTATAGGATTGATTGGTGGAATAGGTGCAGGGGCTGCATATACAGCTGTTAGAAGATTAGGGCAAAAAGGTGAAAAAGGACCGTTTATTGTATTCTTCTTTTCAGCCTTTTCGTGTCTAGTTACACTGCCTTATTTAATCTTTAATTTCCATCCAATGACGATGCTACAGTTTGGATTTTTAATGTTGGCAGGACTTTCAGCAGCAGGCGGTCAATTTGCTATTACAGCAGCATATTGTTATGCACCGGCTAAGGAAATTTCTGTTTATGATTATTCACAAGTCGTATTTTCAGCTGTTCTTGGATTCTTTTTATTTGCACAGATTCCAGACGGATTTAGCATTTTAGGATATATTTTAATTTGTGGCATGGCAGTGCTTATGTTTTTATACAATACTGGCAAGCTAAAAACAAGAAAACACACATAAAAATCACTAAAATCCTCATAATAATAAGTAGAGGACTATTTATTTTTTGGAGGAAACTATGTCACAATTCGATGAAGCAGAAGATTTACCATTAGGCTTAATGATGCAACTTGGGCAAGATATGGATGCTATGAACTATTTTGCCACACTATCCGATGAGCAGAAAGAATACCTTGTAAGTTTTATAAGGGGAGCTGAGTCAGGTCCAGATGCAAGGGCTAGAGTTGAACAAGTAATGAATCAGCTTCATAATCACGAGGGGTTCTTCTAAAAAAGAAAAAGAAAAAGAATTGGTCGCAAAATAAGTCGCTGGAGTACCCAGAGCCTACTAGCTACACTCTCCATAATCTGTGATGCGCTAAGTTTGTACTTTAAAGCAACGGTGGAAAACACACTTCGTTTGGACGTTCTATCTAAAAACGCTTTGAAGTACTTCCCTAAGAGTCTCAACAGATTATTCCGAAGGTAGCTTAATAGACTCTGGGTACTCCAGCTAGATTTTGGACAAGTCAGCGGGTAGAAAAGAAAAAGTTAATGAATTGATTTTGGCAAAGTTAATGAGTTACTTTGAAGGAGGTAACTTGTTAGGTGAGGTTATTGAATATAATTTTAGGAGGTATTATGAGATGAAAATTTCATGATACCTCTTTATTAATTGAGATAACAGATAAATCATTTATAGATGTAAAGTATGCTTATGGATAAATAAAATAGTTAATTAACATTGCAAATTATTCTCATTTAAACTATAATAGCCCTAAATGGGCATGCCCTACTAGAATGATGAGACAAAATGGAGATATAATTCGATGCGCATATATAAAAAATTATTATTAATGAGTGTATTATGCTTAGCAATTACTGGGTGCGGTAATAATGAAACAAGTAATAATGAAACAAGTAAAAAAGAAGAAATCGCACAAGATACTGTGATACAAGAAGAAGTAAGCACAGAAGAGAGTATAGATGAGGCAGTAGCAGATAATGCAGACAAACAGGTAGCGGACATAACTACAGAGGCGACGGATAAGGAATATGTTCATGATGCGGGCTATACAGAACTTATTCATGATGGATTTGCTATGTATTTTCAGGAGCTTATGGAGACGATTTATAGCCGCGTCAATTATAGTGAACTGGGCACCCCAGTAGAAGAGATTACCCCTATGAATGAACAGGTGATGATTCAGGTAGAAGAAATGACAACGGGACTTAATCCTATTCAGGATGGAGAAATTTTAGGAATCATTAAAGAAGCACGCGAATTATTTGATCAAACCAATAATATAGTGAAAGAAAAGAAATATGAACGCTTAAGCAGTTTAGATGAAGTAGGTCAAGAGATTTATAATGAATATTATGAGTGGCTTATAGAAGCAGCAGCACATCATAAGCATGACCATTGATAGCTTTAAGATTAATTTAAGGTAAGTGTAGTAGGCTAGGTAGATAAAAAAAAACTGACGATTCTTAGGTAATCTACAGGAAGTTAGCTTAAAGAGGAGGGCGTAATGAAAAAGGGTATAATTGCAGGAGGACTTTTAGTCATTATAGTGGCAGTATTGATTTTTCATAATAAGCTTACATCTTCTGTAACAACGCAGGAAATATCTATGGATGGACATAGCGTTGTTTCACTTATGGCAAGTCGTTATGAATTAGACGAAGCAAAGACAAGGGAATTAGAAAATATATTAAGCCAATTAGATTTATTAATTCAGCAAAGCTTTGATGAAGCAGTCGCTAATAATGAAGCAAGTTTGGCACTCGTAAAGACGCGTATGGCACATATGCAACGCGTTAGCACTCTGGCATTTCAGTTGATGGTGGCTTATGAACAGTCATCAGGGACAAGCTTTACCTTGGAGCAAGCTGAGGACTTAGTACTTGCAGGATACTTACATGATATTCGCAAATATGCAGAAGGCAATCATGCTAAACAAGGTGAAAAATATGTAGTAGCTAATGTTCCTTCGTATATTACGATAGCTGAAGATAGGTTGACACGCATAGGGAAGCTTATTAAATATCATAGTGATGCTTTAAGCGATAAACAGCGTGCTAAATTAGGTGAGGATGCTATTTTAGAAGAGCTTTTACAAGATGCAGATACGGCAGATAAAATTCTAAATCGCGGGCAAGATGCGGAAGAGAATATTACAACGCTAAATCTACAAAGCTCTGTAGATTTAGTAGAACAGTATCAATAAATAAAAAAGTTACTTTGAAAACACAAAAGCTGCTATGGAACTAATCAAATAGTTTCATAGCAGCTTCTTTTATTTTAGAGACTTAGCAAGGACATAGCGCCTTAGTCCACCATATTTAAGCTTATCCGCCTTTATTTCATAGCCTAACTTTAAAAAGTTATTAACGCTAAAGGGGTTAAAAGGAGAAGCTGTAGCACATAACATAGAAGTATTTGTTTCTCGTGCAATATCTTCAATCAAATGACACATGATATATTGCAGGTTATTACCTCTATAATCCGGTTTCACAAGGACTGTATCAATTTGTCCTATATTTAGAAGTGATTCACCTTCAATACCTATGTCATAACCATAGTTAGAGTCGTTATAGCCTTCTTTTAAATAAATGACTAAAGAAATAAGTTCCTGAGAAGGTGTAACATAGCCTAAGATAACACTACCATTTTTAAAGTGATGTAGAAGATCGTCTCTCGTTGAAGCTAGATAAATCTGTTTATCTTCTATAAGATTTATAACTTCATTTTGTA
This sequence comes from Cellulosilyticum sp., assembly GCF_982396655.1. NCBI lineage: Bacteria > Bacillati > Bacillota > Clostridia > Lachnospirales > Cellulosilyticaceae > Cellulosilyticum > Cellulosilyticum sp. The sequence goes on from NZ_CEVXFV010000022.1 coordinate 40,672, forward strand.
AGTTTAAAATCTCATCAATATTTTCAGCTGTTAATACCTGCAATGTAAGTGTTACTAAAGAGCCATCCTTTTTGCGTGCTTCTAATGTATGCTGCATAGGTTATCCTCCTGTTTATGTTTTTACTTTTTCATTATAAACAGGAGTGCTAAGAGAGGCAATGTTAATTTGAAACAGATGAATCTTACTGCTTTAGGTTTTTCATAAAGTCTCTTAAATGAAAAATATGATAGAAATTTAAAAGAAGGACCTAAGAAATAGTTATCTTAGATCCTTCTTTTATTTGGTGGTTGGTTGTTATGAAATGACTAAGTCATTTGGTTGGTGGTTGAATGACTATAATCATTATGTTTTAAATATTATGAATATCTATAATATCAGCTTGAAAGCTGTAGAGATGTCGCAATATCTTTTGCTCGAGTAATAGGATATTACAAAATGGATGGAAATAAATATGACAAATGTCATGTTCTAGAAAAAATATGAGATATAAAATAATAAAGTAACAAAAATTACATAGATAAAGTGTATAATTAATATTTAAAAATGGTCACGCTATCAAAGAAGGTAAAATAAAAAAGGATGAGTATATAAAAGATGATACAAATAGAAGATAAAGCCCTAGTAGAAATGAAGGGGAAACAAATAGAAGGGCTTCCTAGATTTGCATTAGAAAATGCTAAATATATACAATTTAAAAAAGGAGAATATCTATGTAGAGAGGAAGAGAAAATAGAATATTTATTATTTATTCTTTCAGGAAAAGCCAAAATAAGCATTACGGCAGCTAATGGTAAAACACTACTTCTTAACTTTTATAGAAAAGGCCAAGTTTTAGGTGATGTAGAAATTATGCTCGTTGAAAGTTTAGGAACAGCCAATGTCATAGCTGTTACAGAAGTTGAATGTATAGGGGTACCCGCAGCATATTGCAAAGACGTTTTAAGCACTAATATTGAATTTATGAATTTTATCGCAGCGACACTAGCCAAGAAGTTAGACCGCAGCTCTAGATATAGTGCAATGAATATACTTTATACTTTAGAAAATCGTTTGTGTGCCTATATTGTTTCAACACATGAAAATGGTGAGTTTCAAGAAAATCTAACAGAATTAGCGGAGCTGCTAGGAACAAGCTATCGCCACCTTCTTAGAACAATGCAAGAACTTTGTGAAGAGGGGATTTTAGAAAGATGTTCTAGAACAAAATATAAAATTCAAGATTTAACTGCACTTAGAGATAAGGCAGAAGATTGCTTTGTGATTTAATAGAAGGAAGAAGTGTAAATACTTGAATTCATAAGTTAAAAAGCTTATCATAGAAATAAATATGAGTTATAAATGTGAAGTCTAAATAGAATAATAAGGGAGTGAATAAATGGGACGAAATAGACAGGAATATAGTTATATGCCAGAGACTAGTGGGCCTTCATGGATTGCTATTATTATCATGATGTGTGTTTTTTGGCCTATAGGGGTGTATTTGCTATACAAGAGATTAAAGGTAGATCGTAAGGCAGCCATGAGATCTGGGAAAGCCTTAAATATTTGGGGAATTATTTTAATTGTAATAGGTGGTTGTGCATTTTTAGGAGGCATAGCAGATGTTGATAGTGAAACAGTAGTTGGTGCAGTATTTTTCTTAATACTAGGTATAGTTTTAAAGAGGATGGCAACTAAAAATAAAAAACAAGCCATGCGCGTGAGACAATATATTGCCTTAATTATTAATCAACATATTACTTCTTTAGATGAACTTTCACGTGCTACAGGATGTACATATAATGTGGTATGTGATGATTTAAATATGATGATTGAAAAAGGTTACTTGCCAGGGGCATATTTAAATCTATCTCTTAGAAGAATTATGTTACCAGGTCAGCAAGCACCAGTATATAGACAAAATAATATGGGACAAAGGGCCCAAGCTAGAACAAAGGTGATAAAATGTAAAGGCTGTGGTGCAGAAATGATTGTAGCAGAAGGTACTATTCGAAAATGCGAGTATTGTGGTACACCGCTTCAAGGATAAATTGTATTACTAGACTATAATAAGCAGGAGTGAGAAGAAATGACATTAGAGAAACAATTTGAAGCAGAACTTATAAATAATTGTGAAAAAGCAGCAAAAGAATGTAAAGGTTATAGACCTACTCGTTTTCTCCAAACAATTGAAAAGTTCGGTGGAGTAAAAACAGCAAAAGAAATACTAAGAAAAGGCAGAACATCAGATGATTTCGAGAAGCTTCAAGAAGCAGGATTACTTAAGCTTACAATGGAAGCCCTTATGATTGATAAAAAATACGCTGAGCTCTTTACAGATGATGAAGTAAATAGTTGCTATGAACTTCTTTGTGAGTACGGCTATTACTAAAAAAGGTTACGCATAATGCGTAACCTTTTTTAGTAGGTTCTAGCTAGTTCAGCAGCATATTTAGCTTTTACATGCTGGATGACAAAGAAGGCAATAGTACTAGACATGATTGCCACACAGATATTACTTACGCCCATAACGATGCCGACACTTTCACTGCCTAAATTAGTGAAGTTTTGAAGTGCCCACAATACAGGAATTCTAAAAAGAAAGACACGACTAAAATTAATAGCTAGTGTGAGCTTAGTATAGCCGAAGCCAAAGAGTAGTGCCATAACGGCGCCATTAATGCCTAGCGGTAGGCAACTTCCAAGAGAATGTTTATTCACATACCTAATATTTATATAGAAGAAATTTATACCCTTTATGATAAAGAAGAAATACAAAAGATATTGATGCAACCTGTTTTAACAATCCCATCACATAAAAGAGGGTATATAGAAGAGCTACTTCAAAAATTGGAGGAAGAATATACGACCCCTGATACATATTCAAAGATACTTATTAAGAATTATTTATTGGAGTTAATTATTTTTAGCATGCGTATTTATAAGACTAGGGCAAATAATACATTAGCCCATATTAGCGAAGAAGATGAACGTATACAAAAGGCAGCTAAATATATGTTGTTACATTATCAAGAAGAACTTACGCTAGAACAAGTAGCAACCTCTATTAATTTAAGTCCTACCTATTTTTCAAAGCAGTTTAAGCATGCAACAGGATTTGGATTTAAAGAATATCTCACAAGCATTCGTATCCAAAAAGCTGTCAATCTTTTAGAAGAAACCCAAAAACCCATCACAGAAATCGCCTACCTATGCGGTTTCAACGATAGCAACTACTTTGGAGACGTTTTCAAAAAACTAAGAGGCATCTCCCCTCTAAAATACCGCAATAAGAAGAGGTAATATAAAATGGATAGGAATAAAGAGGTCCGTTTTGAAAGGGGACAGTACCACCCTCTCAAAACGGACCTCTTTAATAGCAGACCTCTATTTTATACCTTTACTTAAAGGTTCGCTCAAACATCGAATGCCCATGTTTAAGCTCATCAAAATCAGTAATGCCCAATCTTTCAAGCAGTGCTAGTAAAACTTGCCCATGAACAGGAATTTTGACAGCAGAATCATAAGCAACATCATTTACACATTCTTTACCTTCGGAAGCAGGAATAATGGCTTTAGGTCCGCCTACACAGCCGCCCTTGCAGCCCATACCTTCTATAAAGCTAGCATGTAGCTTCCCTTCGCCAAGTTCTGTTAATAGCTTTTTACAGTCTATCATGCCATCTGCTTGGATAGAGGTGAAGAGTTTACGTTTTTCAGGGAAGAGTTGGTCGATAATATCCCAAACAGCTTCTGAAACGCCGCCAGTACGTGCATAAAGTCTGCCACCAGTAGAGGCATAATCTACAGAAGGCACGCCTTTAAGTTCCTTTGGAACGATGCCAAATACATCAAAGATGAGTTTGACTTCTTCAAATGTAAGAACAAAGTCTACATCGCCAGCAAGGTCAGGTTCCTTAGCTTCCGCTTTTTTTGCAATACAAGGCCCTATGAAGACGACTTTGGCATCTGGAGTAAGTGCTTTAATGATTCTAGCCATAGCAATCATTGGAGAAACAGAAGGCGAAACATCTGGGATAAGCTGATGATAAACTTTGCGAAGTGCAGCCACCCACATAGGACAGCAACAAGAGCTAATCATGAAGTCACCTTTTTTATGAACATGTTCATTGAACTCAAGTGCTTCTTTTAAACTAAGTACATCAGCAGCCATAGCCACTTCAACCATATCTACGAAACCTAATTTGATAAATGCCTCGCGAAGCTGGTCGAGAGTCACATCTTTGCCATATTGCCCGGCGATGGCAGGTGCAACCATAGCAACGACTTTTTCATGATTTTTAAGAAGCTCGGCTAAAGGTAAAAATTGAGGAACTTCCATATAGTTACCCTGATTACAAACAGTAACACAACGCCCGCAGTTCATACAAAGGGTTTCATCAATAACCTTATCTTCACTTAAGGTAGGTTTAATAATAGCGTCAAAAGGGCAGACACTCTGACATTTACTCTTGCCATCTACTGTTTCACAATCAGAACTACAAGCACGAACCTTGGCAATGACTTTTTCTTTGACTTTGTTTTGGGTAATTGCATCAATAAGTTTTTGGGTAAAGGCATGGTCATCTAAGTTTAAATCAATATCTACACCGCAGAGTGTTGAAAGAATACTTTTAGCTTCTTGTTTGTCTTCGAATTCTTCAGTTAGAAGCTTTTCAAAGGTTTTTTCGAATTCTTTGTTATAATAAGCATCTATAAGCTGCCCATATAATACTTTATATTTTTCTTTCATTATAAATCTCCTTATTTTCATTTTAGCTAGTTTATAGTTTTGGCAAATTAAGTTTTTTTATACTTTTTATGCTTATAATAAGGAAATATGCTACACTACATATAATTAAAAATATTATTAAGTGAATAGACAAAGGAGAAAACAGAATGTATAGCTTTAAGAATGACTATAGTGAAGGGGCACATCCTAATATTATAGAAGCCCTTGTAAGAACAAATTTAGAACAGACAGATGGGTATGGTGAAGACTTTTATACAAAAGAAGCGAGCAGGTTAATTAAAGAAAAGATTAAAAGAGAAGATGTAGAGGTACATCTTTTAGTAGGCGGAACGCAAACTAACTTGACTGCTATTTCAGCCTTCTTAAGACCACATGAAGCGGTTATTGCTGCAATCAGCGGACATATCTTTGTACATGAAACAGGTGCTATAGAGGCAACAGGCCACAAAGTAATTCCTGTTGCAAGCGAAGATGGCAAAATTCAGGTTTCACAAATAGCTAAAGTGTTAGAAGCACATACAGATGAACATATGGTCAAACCTAAAATGGTTTATATTTCAGATTCTACTGAAGTTGGGACAATTTATAATAAAGCGGAATTAGAAGCAATTAGTAGTTTCTGTAAGGCAAATGGCTTATATCTCTTCGTGGATGGTGCCCGTATGGGGTCTGCATTAATGTGTGAAGAAAATGATTTAACATTAGAGGACTTTGGAAAATTAACAGATGCCTTTTATATCGGAGGGACTAAAAATGGGGCTTTAATGGGTGAGGCACTTGTCATTTGTAATGACTATTTAAAGTCAGATTTTAGATATCATATTAAACAAAAAGGCGGTTTACTTGCTAAAGGAAGACTTTTAGGTATCCAGTTTGTAGAACTTTTCAAAGATGATTTATTTTTTGAGTTAGGTGCACATGCTAATAAGATGGCAAATCGCTTAAGAGAAGGAATTCAAGCAGCAGGTTATGCGTTCTTCGTTGACTCACCTTCAAATCAATTATTTGTAATTTTTCCAAATGAAGTGATGGAAAAGTTAAGTACTGAGTTTAACTTTTCTACATGGGAAAAGATAGATGAAGAACGTACGGCTATTCGCCTAGTTACTTCATGGGCAACCAAAGAAGAGGGCGTTGAAGCATTTATTGCAGCATTAAATAAATATACGAAATAAGGCCAATAAGGCTTAGGCTAAAATGTCCTTTTTCATATCATTGGTAACTTTTTTATAGACGCGCAAGATATTATTAGAATCACAGGTGGCTAAGAGCACATCTTTGAGATTTGTAATATCTTGCGCTTTTAATTGTTTATAAAGCCAGGTTTCATTATGACCTGTATGTTCTAAATTCTTTTGCATAATGTTGCCATCAATGATGACATTAGCTACGAGATAATCTTGACTAGGGGTAAGGTTAAGGTCTTTACCTATTACAGGACGCATAGCAGCTACTGGTAAAAAGCTAATTTGTCCATTGGGTTCTAGAATAGCTGTTTCAATATTGGCAAGATCAAAGTAACCGCTCATACGGCATTGTACTAAAAATTCATTAATGTCAATTTTAGCCTTGGATAGATTTTTAAAATAGAGAGTACCATGATCGTATAAAATAGAAGGTTTACCTGTAATAAAGCGGCGTGCTTTGATAGATTTATTAGTTAAAAGTGCGAGTAAAATACTAATTAAAGCATAAGTAATCATAGCAATAAATGGCTTTATAGTATCTTGAGAAGGCGCAATAATTGTTTCTGCGGCAATAGAACCTATAGTAATACTATTATATAGTCAAATAAGCTAATTTCTGACATAGAACGATGGCCCATAAGCCTTGTTAGGATAAATAAAATAATGATTGAAGCAATACTTGTAATGATGGCATCAAGAACTTCCATATAATCACCTCTAGAAATATATTTAGTTATAGTATAACTTATTTAAAACCATTTAATGAATCTTTCTTCATATGGCAATCCGTTAAAAATGTATTTTTTACATGCAAAAAACATATCTATTCATAAAGAAGATGATTTATATAATAAAATATGATTTTGTCTAATCTTCAAATAAAAATCATAATAAATATTGACCATTATTCATTTTTGTTGTATAACAATAAATGAACAATGGTCATTTTGAACGAGTATTTGGAATATAATAACTAAATAAATTGCAAGTAAAGAGAGGGAAAATGATGAGTAAAAAATTAATAGCGTCCCTAATGGTAGCTACGTTGCTTGTAAGTAATACAAGTTACGCACAATCTCAAACTACAACGAGTAATATAAAGGCACAAACAACACAATCTACTAAAGTGGCAGAAGCTGATGCGCAGCAAGATACATACAAAAAAATAGAAGAGATTAAGGGCGCACCTCTAACATTAGATGAAGCAATTAGTCAAGGGCTTACAAATAGCTTGGTATTGAAGCAAGTACAAAATCAAGCAGATATTGCCAAACTTGTGGGGAGCAATGGTGAAAGTGTTAGAAATTCATTGAATGAAAACAGCATGGCACTATCACATGCTGGATATTTAATTGAAGATGGGCGTGATAAGGTTTATGCAGGGCAAATAGCTTATGATACAGCACAAGCCTACTTGAAAAATAATCTTTCGCCTATAGAAAAAACAATTCCTGTTACAATTGAACAACTTAATATATCAACTTCAGTTACAATTAAACCTGGTGATGATATATCAGTAGTCATTGCAAGTGAGCTAGAGAAATTTGGCGTACCTGAAAGTGTGGCAAGTTCAGTGGGTGAAAAGTATGAAACACAAATTCTAGCAGCTGCTAAAGAACAGCTTAGTGCAACAGGGGATACACTTTTAGAAAGTCAGAAGAAGTTAGAGTCTAGTACACAAGAATATTTATCAAGTAAATCACAATACGATGCAGCCGTACAATTTGCGATGGCAAATGTTGCAAATAAGCTTTCAACCAGTACGATTACATCCCTAAGAACAGAACCTCTTGGGGAGCTTATTATTAAAATGGTGACAACTCAAGACAAAGTAACAGCTTATTCTGTGAACATCTATAAAAATCAAGTTGCGTTACTTATTGAAAATAGTTACTTTGAGGCTTTAAAACAACAAAAGCTTTTAGAAGTAAAAGATAAAGCTATGGAAAGAGGGCTCGTACAATATGAACTTGCTAAGGCCGCATATGAAGTAGGGGGAAAATCTAAGGATGATATGCTACTTGCGAAGTCTTATTATGATTCTACAGTAATGGCAAGAGAATTACAGGTAAAAGACTATAATGCAGCACTTATTGATCTTAAAAAGAATATGAATATTGATTTAAGCAAAGAAATTCAGCTTGTAGAAGTAGCAGCAAGCCCAGAGGAAGAATACGACTTAGAAAAAGGTATTCAAAGTGGCTTAACTTATCAGTTAAATATTAAAATGGCTGAGGCTCAAGTAGAACTTTATGATGAATTAATGGAAGCTGTAGATGCATCCAACTATTCATCTAGTGATAACCAACATAAAGAAGTTGTTCTTTTACAGCAAAAAGCTAAAATTGCCTTAGACCAAGCCAAACTTCAAGCTGAAAGTGATATTCGTACATCTTATAGCACGGTTCAATCTATGCAAAAGATTGTGAAGACAGCGGCCGAGCTTCGTCAAAGTGCCACTGAAAATGTGGAGATTGCAAAGGTTAAATATGAGGTAGGCTATGGTTATGATAATGCCCTTCTCAAACAACTTAACTTACAAGATATGTCAGGAACTATTGTAGAAGTTATTGCAGCAGAAGAAAATCTAACCAACATAGAAGAAAAAGAGATTGAAGCAATTAATGGCTACAATTTAGCAAGGCTTAAATATCAAAATGACATCGGTATTTTGCCATATAAATAAAAACTAGAGGAGGAAATAACATGAGTATAAAAGAGAGTTTAAAATCAAAAAAGATATTAAATGCAGTAGTTGTCATTGCAGCACTTGTAGCCGTACTTGCCATCTTACACTTTGGATTTAATGGAAATAAAGATACAGAGGCTATGGCAGTTAGTCAATTCTTTGATACAAAAGATGGATTCGTAGCACAGGGGGTGCTTGAAACCCAAGAAGTAAGTGTAAATAGTAAAGTGCCAGGTAGAATTAAAACAATCTTCGTACAAGAAGGGCAAGAAGTAAAAGCAGGGGACCCTCTTGTAGAGATTTCTAGTGATGAACTTCAAGCAAAGAAACAACAAGCAGAAGCAGCATTAAAACAAGCAGAAGCAGGTTTAAAAGCAGCTAAAGAATTATATGAACAAGCAAAAGCTGGGCTTGATGCATCTAATGGTCTTGTCGAACAAGCACAAGCAGGGGTAACAGCAGCGGCAGGTAAAGTAAATGAAGCAAAAGCTGGTGTAGCAGCTTCTGAAAAACAATATGCAGCAGCAACAGCTGTTAAAGAAAAAGCTGATAATGGTGCAAGAACACAAGAAGTTATTCAAGCTCAGGCTGCTTATGACTTAATGAAAACATCTTATGATAGAGTAGCAGCTCTTGTAGAAAAAGGTGCAGTATCACAACAAAAATTAGATGAAATTAAAACACAACTTGATGTGGCAGCTCAAACATTAAGCATGGCAAAAGAAGGCGCGAGAGCTGAAGATAAAGCGGCCGCTACAGCAACAAGTGAACAAGCAGCAGCTGGCGTTGAAGCAAGTAAAACAAGAGTAGACCAAGCAGAAGCGGGACTTACAGCAGCAAAAGCGCAACTTACACAAGCTATGGCTGGTGTAGATTCATCTAAAGCCCTTCTTTCACAAGCGCAAGCAGGCGTAGAAGCTAAGGAAGGTTTAATCGAGCAAGCAAAAGGTGCGATTGCAGAAGTTGAAGCATATTTAAATGAAGTTGTTATCAAAGCGCCTATGGACGGAGTGGTAACAGGTATCAGTTCTGAAGAAGGAGAACTTGCTTCAACAGGTACACAAATAGCTACAGTAAGTAACTTAAAAGGCACTTGGGTAGAAGTAAGTATAAAAGAAACAGATCTTGATAAAGTAAAACAAGGTCAAAAAGTAACTGTTAAGGTACCAGCTTATAAAGATCAAACATTTACAGGGACAGTAACAACAATTAATGCACAACCAGACTTTGCTATTAAAAGAGCAACAAATGAAAATGGGGATTTTGATATCGTATCATTTGGTGTAAAAATAGAGATTGAAAATGCAGATGAAATTTTAAGACCAGGCATGAGTGCTTATATTCAATTTAATAATGAGGCTCAGTAGTGATGCGCCCTAGTAGAAACTCTGCGAAGAAGGTGATTGGATGTTAGAGAGTATAAGGGAAGAACTACAGAAGTTAAAAACAGATAGAATTATGCTTGTAGCGTGTTTAATTATCCCAATAGTTGTCAACCTTCTCGTAGGTTGGCAGCTGGGTAAAGGGGTTATGGATAAAGTCCCTATGGCAATTGTAGACTATGATAATTCTCAACTGAGTAGACAGATTATTAGTTACTTTGTAACAAACGATGCTTACGATGTAAAATATCAAATTAAGAGTCAATCTGAGCTAGAAGAATTAATTAATTCGAGCGAAATAAGAGCTGGAATGGTAATTCCACAGAATTTCTCAGATGATGTAGTAGCACTTAAGGCACCTACTATTATGATGTTATATGATGGAAGTCATATGAGTCTTACAAGTGTTTCAAAAGCTAAGGCAAGTGAGATACTTATTAGCATGAGGGTAGGGGCAAGTATTAAGCAGCTTCAAGCTAGAATGGGTAAAAGCTATGATGAAGCATATAATATGGCAATGCCAGTAAGCTTTGTAAATAGAACACTTTATAATCCTACAAAGAACTTTAGCTATTTCATGACACCTGGTTATGGGACTATTATATGTCAGTTAGGAATAGGTTTAACAGCAGTACTTTGCGTAAGGCTTAGACGTGAAGAAGAAAAGAAACGCAGCGAATTAGGTTACATAGCAGGAAAAGTACTTTTCTATGGTTTATTAGGTAGTTTATCAATTATTATCAATGTCTTTGTGCAAGTTTATCTTTTCAAGATTCCTTGTAGGGGATCATTACCTACAGCCTATGCATTAAGTATATTGTATATGTTTGCAGTGGCATCTTTAGCAGTAGCCATATCAGCTTGCCTCCGCAATCGTGTACTAGGGATGGCTATTTCAGGATTACTACTTATTCCAAACTCAATACTTGCTGGTTATACATGGCCAGTTATCTCTATGCTCCCATTTTATAAATGGTTTGCAAACCTGATTCCATTTACACACTATGGGGATAACCTGCGAGATATTTATCTTAAAGGAAATACAGTTGATATATGGTCTGATATTAGATTTTTAGTCTTATATATTGTGATTATGCTCCTTGTAGCGACAGCTGGTATGTATATACGTAAGATGGGTAAACCAAAGGAGGAGGATAATCGATGATGACATATTTAAAAAGCTTATGGGCTGAACTTGGTTTTACCTCTAAAAAGTTAGGTTTACTCATTATATTCTTCATAGGGATGCCATTCTTATCTATGTGGATAGGTGGTGCTTATTATAACGATTATGTCAATGATGTAACAATTGCTGTTTTAGATGAAGATAATAGTAATTTAAGTAGAAAGATTATTAGATATTTCGATGATAATGAACGTTTTAATGTGGCTTATTATGCAAGCAGTAAGTCAGAGTTAGAAGCACTCATTGATGAGAGAAAGGTTTATATGGGTCTTTATATTCCTAAAGACCTAAATACTAATATTACAGCAGGCAATCAGTCGCAGGTACTTGTTTTAACGGATGGAACCAATGTAATAGTAGGAAATAACATTTATGCAGGAGCCGCAACAATCATTCAAAGTGTTTCAGGTGGTGCAGCAATACAAGTTATTGAAGGCAAAGGCGGTTTCACAGAAAATGAAGCGACAAGTATAGCATTGCCAATTACTTTCCAAGAACGTATGCTATATGATTCCAAGATGACATATTTAAATTATCTCATGTATGGGATTGTAGCAGTATTCTTACAGCAACTTTTCCTATCAAGTATGGCAACATTTATGTCAAGAAATCCAGGAGAAGTGGCTAGGGAAAAAACGTTTATAAGATTACTGGCTAAAATGACTGTTTCAGCAACGCTTCTTATTGCATCAGGTGCCTTTTCGATTTACCTTATGCATAAGAAATTTGGGCTTATTATCAATGCCAATATACCTGTAGCAATACTCATAAGTGTTTTATTTACGCTTGCTGTAAGCTGCCCTGGTATTATGATTTATAGTTGGGCAGGCAAGAAAACAAGATTTACACAGATTGTATATATGTTATCATTGCCAACCTTCTTAACCTGTGGTTATGTATGGCCAGCAGACCAAATGCCTAAGCTATTAGCAACAGGTGTGCGAATGGTTTGGCCACTTATGAATTATGCAAGAAGCTTTGATGAGCTGATGATTAAACACTTATCTTTTGCAGATGTTAAGCAAAATATATTAGGGCTTATGCTGTATATTGTTATTATGATGCCAATTGCAGTCTGGTGCTTTAAAAAGCATTTTAAAGAAGCAGAAGAATAAAGTAGTATTAAGAAACTGCCACGAATTTATTTCGTGGCAGTTTTTTGTGTAGATGAAGCTAAAAAGTCATAAAAAAGTTCTACAACAGTAGAAAGATAGCTATTGGGATTTCTAAGGACACAAATACTTGATTCTAAGTCTGAATCATAAATGACCTTTTTTACAATATGAGGATTTGTGAGTAAGGAAAGGGCAGATTCGGGAATGATGCCTATGCCAAGTCCGGCGTTTGTCATGCTGGCAGTCGTTCTGGCATCATCATTCATGCAAAAAATATGAGGTGTTAAGTTTTCCGCCTGACAAATATGCCAAATGACCTTTTCCCAACGGCGGTATAAAATAAGCGGTTTATGGCACAGTTCTTTTAGCGTTGTAGTAGAAGAGGTTAAATCCTCAAAGTATTCTTTAGTCCCTACGGCAAAGACATTTTCCTTTCTAAGCACCTTACACTCTAAGTCAAGGGCAGAAAAAGGTGTGCGGACTATGGCAAGTTCAATAAGGTTGTTGCGCAGTTTATCTAGCTGCTCATAGGTATTGCCTTCGAAGATATTAAAACGTATTTCAGGATAAAGCTGATGAAACTCATGGAACCAGCTATTAATTAAAGTACTGCTGATAGAAGAGATGATACCGATGCGTAAGGTGCCGATTTTACCTTGTTTATAGTCATCTAATTCCTTGGTAGCTACATCCATAAGTTCCAATATAGAAGTAGCGCGTGCATAAAAGATACGTCCTGCTTGGGTAAGTTCTATTTTACGAGAACCGCGTTCAAAGAGGATAACACCTAGTTCAGCTTCTAATTCTTTAAGTTTAGTGCTAAGAGGGGGCTGAGAGATATGTAATCTTTGAGCGGCCCTTGAAATGTTACCTTCTTGTACCGTAGTTACGAAGTAGGTGAGTTGTTTAAAGTCCATAAAGTCCTCCTATATGAAAATCATATAGTTAGTATATCATATTAATAATTTTCGTATAGGAAATAATATGGTATGATAATAGTCGGAAATTTTAAACATATGAGTTGTTAAATTTATTTAAAGATGAAAAGTAAGAATCAAAAGTAAGAATCAAAAGGAGAGGAATGAGAAGGTGAAAAAGCTATTAATTTACCTGAAGGACTACAAGAAAGAATGCGTCTTTGCACCTTTATTTAAGATGTTAGAGGCGTCTTTTGAACTTTTTGTACCGTTAGTAGTTGCAGCCATTATTGATAAAGGGATTGCAAATGGGGATGTTGGGTACATAGTAAAGATGTGTTTAATGCTTGTACTGCTTGCACTTATTGGACTGGTATGCTCAGTTACCGCACAGTACTTTTCTGCTAAAGCAGCAGTAGGATTTGGAACAGGACTTAGACATGATTTATTTAAACATTTATTAGGTCTTTCTTTTACAGAGATTGATACATTAGGAACATCTACTATGATTACGAGGATGACAAGTGATGTCAATCAAGCACAAAATGGCGTAAACATGGTGCTTCGCCTATTTTTACGTTCACCATTTGTTGTAGTCGGTGCCACAGTGATGGCATTTACTATTGATGCGAAGTCAGCTTTAATTTTTGTGATTGCTATTATTTTATTATCAATTGTTGTATTTGGGATTATGCTTATGAATATTCCTATGCTCAAAGCAGTGCAACAACGACTTGATAAAGTGCTTGGAAGTACGAGAGAAAACTTAGCAGGGGTACGTGTCATTCGTGCTTTTTGTAAGGAAGAAGAAGAAATTAAAACATTTACACGCAGAAATGAAGCACTGACTAGAGTGCAGAAAAGAGCAGGAACCATTTCAGCTTTAATGAATCCTTTAACCTATGTCATTATCAATGTAGCTATTGTAAGACTTATTTGGGTAGGTGCCCTTCAAGTAGATAGTGGTATTTTAACACAGGGACAAGTGGTGGCACTTTATAATTATATGTCACAGATTTTAGTAGAGCTTATTAAACTGGCTAGCTTAATTATTACAATTAATAAATCAATTGCTTGTGGTAATCGTATATCAGATGTTTTTGAGATTAAATCAAGTATGAAAGATGGGACACAAGTGGTAGAGCAAGCGATACATAATATTTATAGGGATGAAGTAGCTGCAATAGTTGAAGATGCAGTGCCTATCGTGAGCTTTAGAAATGTTTCATTAACTTACAAAGGTGCTGGAGAAGAATCTTTGACAGCTATAGACTTTGAGGTGAAGAAAGGTGAGACAGTAGGGATTATAGGCGGAACAGGCTCAGGAAAAACGTCTCTTGTTCATATGATTCCTAGATTTTATGATGCCACAAAAGGCGAGGTACTTGTAAATGGCATCAATGTAAAAGATTATTCTCAAAAAGCTTTACTTGATAAAGTAGCCATAGTTATGCAAAAAGCCGTTTTATTTAAAGGCAATATCGAGGAAAACCTAAGATGGGGTAAAAAAGAAGCCACAGTAGAAGAAATGAATGAAGCCATAGCCCTTGCACAAGGCAGTGACGTAGTTGCTGGAAAGGGTGGACTAAAAGGAAAGATTGAACAAGGTGGCAAAAACTTATCAGGCGGTCAAAGACAACGTATGAGCATAGCAAGAGCGTTAGTGAAAAAGCCTGAGATTCTTATTTTAGATGATAGTACATCAGCTCTAGACTTTGCCACCGATGCTAAGCTGCGTAAGGCAATTAAGGATTTAGATTACAAACCAACTGTGTTCATTGTGTCACAACGTGCTTCATCTATTCAGTATGCAGACCAAATCATTGTTATGGATGATGGGAATATGGTAGGTAAAGGAACACATGAAAGCTTACTTGAAAGCTGTGAAGTGTATCGCGAAATTTACTATTCTCAATTTAAAAGAGAGGAGGCCTAAAAATGAGTCAGAAAAAGATTAAAGATAAAGGCACGCAAAAAGAGACACTTAAAAAAGTTTTAACATATATCAAAAGGTATAGAGGGCATATGATGCTTTCTATAGTTCTTGCCACTTTAATTGTTGTACTTACTTTATATGTGCCGATTTTAATTGGGAAGGCCATAGATGGCATTGTATATGGTCATGTTAACTTTGAAATGATTTTAAGAGAGTTAGGCCTAGTGGTAGGGTTTGTCATAGTAACAGCTTTAGCCCAATGGTTTATGAATATGATTAATAACAAGGTGACTTATAACGTGGTACGTGATATTCGTAATGAAGCCTTTGAAAAAATTGAAATTTTACCCCTTAAATATTTAGATGGCAAATCTCAAGGGGAAATTGTAAGTCGCGTCATTACAGATGTGGATCAATTTGCAGATGGACTTTTGATGGGGTTTACACAGCTCTTTACAGGGATTGTCACAATCCTTGGAACATTAGGTTTTATGCTAAGCATTAATGTGGGAATTACATTTGTCGTTGTACTAGTTACACCGCTTTCTTTATTTGTTGCCAGCTTTATTGCTAAGAAAACCTATAGTATGTTTAAACTACAATCCGAAACAAGAGGAGAGCAAACAGCTTTTATCGATGAAATCATAGGTAATCAAAAAATAGTAAAGGCTTATGGGCATGAAGAAGAAGCAATCAAACAATTTGATGATATTAATAAAAGACTTCAGAAGTACTCACTACGTGCCACATTTTTCTCTTCTTTAACAAATCCTTGCACTCGTTTTGTAAACAGTATTGTATATGCAGGTGTTGCTATTACGGGAGCCCTTACCGTGCTTACGGGACGCATGAGCGTTGGGGCATTATCATGTTTCTTAAGTTATGCGAATCAATATACAAAGCCATTTAATGAGATTTCCGGGGTTGTAACAGAACTTCAAAATGCCATTGCATGTGCAGGCAGAATCTTTGAGCTTATTGAAGAAGAGTCACAAGTACCAGAAATGGAAGGGGCGCCGGACTTAGAAAATGTAAAAGGTGAAGTGGTTTGCAGTAATGTAGCATTTTCTTATACGCCAGATAAGAAGCTTATTGAAAATTTCAATATTCATATTAAACCAGGGCAAAAAGTTGCCATAGTAGGGCCTACTGGCTGTGGGAAAACAACCCTTATTAACTTACTCATGCGTTTCTATGATGTGGATGAGGGGGCAATTTCAGTAGAGAATATGGATCTCCGAGAAGTAACTAGAAAGAGCCTGCGTTCAAATTATGGGATGGTACTTCAAGACACATGGCTTAAAAAAGGAACCATTAAAGAAAATATTATTATGGGCAGGCCAGATGCCACAGATGAAGAAGTGATTGCAGCGGCTAAGGCAGCGCATTCTCATTCATTTATTAAACGTTTGCCAAAAGGCTATGATACAGTCATTGGTGAAGATGGTGGTATGCTTTCACAAGGCCAAAAGCAGCTTTTATGTATTACAAGGGTTATGCTCTGTAAGCCGCCGATGCTTATCTTGGATGAAGCTACATCTTCTATTGATACACGTACAGAAATTAGAATTCAAAAAGCCTTTAGTAAGCTGATGGAAGGCAGAACAAGCTTCATTGTAGCTCATCGTCTTTCAACGATTCAAAATGCAGATATTATCTTAGTTATGAAAGATGGTAAGATTATTGAACAGGGTAATCATGAAACTTTACTTGAAGAAAATGGTTTCTATGCCAACTTATATAATAGTCAATTTGCTATTTAAGAATAAAAAGATGTTGACATAATGTATGAACTATGGAATAATAACTCTAACAAAATAATGAGTACCTTTAAGTGAGTCCAGAGAGGCTCATAAGGTGAACGGATGTTAGGAGAGTTTGCGTGAGGCGCAGATGCATCCTAAGTAAGTAGTATTTAGCATAGGTGTACCCTATTTGGGATGTACTGATGCGAATTACTTGTAGAAGAGTCAACCTGTTTACAAATTAAAGGTAAAGTAGGTTGGCTCTTTTTCTGTTTACGGTACTTGAATAATCAAGGAGAGTACACAATGAAAGAAAACAAACAACATCAAGATCATGACTTTTCGTTAGGCGCAGTAGAGAGCAGTCACAAAAAAGGGTTTTTGGCAATGCTAGTAGTTATGCTAGGGTTTACATTCTTCTCAGCAAGTATGTTAAGCGGTGGTACATTAGGAACAGGGATGCAGCTTAATGATTTCTTTAAAGCGGTATTTATTGGGAATATTATCTTATGTGTTTATACAGGATTACTTGCATATGTAGCAGGAGATACAGGCTTGTCAACACACTTACTTGCTAGATATTCATTTGGTGAAAAAGGTTCTTACCTTGTTTCATTTTTACTTGGGGCTACACAAGTTGGTTGGTTTGGTGTAGGCGTTGCTATGTTTGCAATCCCAGTATCAAAAGTAACAGGTATTAGTGTAGGCGTTTTAGTATTAGTAGCGGGACTTTTAATGACAGCAACAGCTTACTTTGGAATGAAATCACTGATGATTTTAAGTGCAGTAGCAGTACCAGCTATCGCAATTTTAGGGTCAACTTCAGTAGGGATGGCAATTGATAGCGTAGGTGGTATAAGTGGACTTATGAATATTGCGCCAGAAACTACAATGACAATGAGTGCGGCAGTAGCGGTAGTAGTCGGTTCATTCATCAGCGGCGGTACATTAACACCAGACTTTACAAGATTTGCAAAAAATAAACGTATAGGTGTAAGTACAACAGTCATCGCTTTCTTAATAGGAAATACATTAATGTTTGCTTTCGGAGCAATTGGGGCCATGGTAACAGGTGAGGCAGATATTTCAGAAGTAATGTTTATCCAAGGACTTATCATACCAGCAATCATCGTATTGGGTCTTAATATCTGGACAACAAATGACAATGCCTTATATGCATCAGGACTTGGTTTTTCAAATATTACAAAACAACCTAAAAATAAATTAGTAGTTATTAATGGGATTGTAGGGACGCTTCTTGCAGTAACACTTTACAATAACTTCATGACATGGCTTAACTTACTGAATACATGTATGCCAAGTGTAGGTGGGGTAATCATTGCAGATTACTTCATTGTAAATAAAGGAAAATACAAAGACTTAGAAAAAGCAGATATTAAAGGTGTAAATGGTATAGGGATTGTAGCATGGGCATTAGGGGCACTTGCAGCAAACTTCTTACCAGGAATCACACCGATTAATGCAGTTGTGACAGCAATTGTATCATATGTACTACTTACAGCTTGTATGAAGCGCATAAAAGTAGGAAAAGTAGTAACTGAATAAAAATATGCCGGCTTTCGTGGTGGTTGGACCGGCATATTTATAAATAATGGGGCGAGGCATAGGTGGTATGCTTGGCCCCAATAATATAAAAGTAATGAAAAATGAATAATGGAACATGAGAAGATTAATATAAAGTGTATAGATAGAAGAATTAGTAGAAAAGTAGTGAAGGGGAAGTAACATTCTTTATGCTTCACTTAAAATTAAGGAGTAGTGCGTATGATTATTAAGAATGCAAGATTAGAAGGGCAATTAGTTGATATTAGAATAGAAGATGGTATTTTTAAAGAGATTATCCCTTGTGCAGGTGGTATTTCCTTAGAGGCGACCATAGGAGAAGAGGTAATTGATGCTAAGGGCTGGATTGTAACAGCACCTTTTGTAGAACCACATATTCATTTAGATACGACGCTTACAGCAGGTGAACCTAGATGGAATGAAAGTGGGACACTTTTTGAGGGAATTCAATGTTGGTCAGAGCGAAAAGCATTTTTAAATAAAGAAGATGTAAAAAGTAGAGCAAGACAAGCAATTAAGTGGCAGGTGGCAAATGGTATTCAGTTTATTCGTACGCATGTAGATACCACAGATCCAGAGCTTACAGCAGTGAAGGCTTTAGTGGAACTTAGAGAAGAGCTTAAAGATTATGTGACGCTTCAAATCGTAGCCTTCCCACAAGAAGGGATTTTATCTTATCCTAATGGGTTAGAACTTTTAGAAGAAGCCCTTAAATTAGGTGCAGACGTAATAGGTGCAATTCCACACTTCGAGTTTACAAGAGAATACGGCGTACAATCTATTGAGAAGGTGTTTGAACTTGCTAAAAAATATAATGTACTTGTGGATGTACACTGTGATGAAATTGATGATGAACAATCGCGTTTTATTGAGGTCTTAGCAGCTAAAGCCTATGAAAATAATATGGGACACAAAGTAACAGCCAGTCATACAACAGCTATGCACTCTTATAATGGTGCGTATACCTATAAACTCTTTAGACTTCTTAAGATGTCAGGCATTAATTTTGTAGCTAATCCGCTTGTAAACATTCACTTACAAGGTCGTTTTGACACATACCCAAAACGCCGTGGCATCACAAGAGTGAAAGAAATGTTAGAAGCAGATATTAATGTATGCTTCGGTCATGATGATATTTTCGATCCTTGGTATCCACTTGGCACAGGAAATATGCTTCAAGTCTTACACATGGGCTTACACGTTTGCCAAATCATGGGCTATGGTCAAATTAACGATAGTCTGAAGCTTATAGGTAAAAATAGTGCTAGAACACTAAATATTGAAAACGAATATGGCATCGAAGTCGGTAAACCAGGAAACTGCATCATTCTTCCAGCAGAAAATGACTATGATGCAGTGAGAAGACAAGTACCAGTAGCTTACTCTATTAGAAGAGGAAAAGTAATCGCTAAGACACAAGTTAGTGAGACTCATGTGTATTTAGGGGAAGAAGAAATAGTAGATTTTAAGAGATAGACATATAAAGGAAGTGCTCCGAAACTAGTTAACTAGTTTCGGAGCACTTCTTTTATATTTTCAAAGTAAGTTATTAACTAAAGTATATACTATAAATCTGCTAGCAATGCCTTTAAAAGTAATAATCCTTTTTTATATTGCTCTAAGGGATGTGCCGAAATAAGGGAAATGCGGATGGCATTTGGAATAGGAATATTACCTACTACAAAGCGGTCTGCTGAATAGACTTGTAGCCCTTTTGCATAAGCTGTTTTTTCAAATTGAGCTGGATGGATGCTACTTGGCAGGGTGAGCCAACGTATAGGACTATGGAGATTGCCGATAGTAGATAAATCTGGGCAGAGTGCATCAAAGATGAGATTACGTTCTTCTAACTCCAGTATTCGAAGTTTCCTAATTTCATCAAAGGTTTTAGATAACATTAGTCTTGTAAAAAGCTGGGTCATAAGTGCAGGTGGGGTAATATGCATGGCATAAAGACATTCCCACATGGCATTGTAAAACTTTGATGGAATGTACATAAGGGCTAGACGAAGACCAGGGGATAGAACCTTAGAAACGCTAGAGATGAAGATGCCGTATTCTGGAGCAAAGGAAGTAATTGGTGGTAATGGATGAGGTGTAAATAATGTATAGATGGCGTCTTCTATAACGGGGAGTTGATACTGGGTGCAAAAGTTCCCAATTAGTTTGCGTGTATCTAGGTCCATTATTTCTGATGTAGGATTATTGTAGTCAGGAATAAAATAGAAGCCCTTAATATTATGATTTTTATAAACATACTCTAAGGAATCTTGGGTAATTTTGTTGTCAAAGAGTGGTAGGGGTAGAAGCTGAATACCCAGTATTTTAGCAGCAATCTTTAGTCCAGGATAAGCAAGGGGCATTGTAGCAATGCGATCCCCTTTATTAAAGAGAGCCGCTAGAGTGGTAAAGATGCCATTTTGGCCGCCATTAGAATAGAGGATATGGGATTTGGTGGCATTTAAACCAAAGTAGCTCAGCCATTTGCAAGCTGCCTTAATCTGAAATTCATCATAGTCTATAGTGCCATATTGTAATAATTTATAAAAATCCGGTTCGGCAGTCATTTGACTTAAATAATTAGAGACAAGTTCATTAATATCTGGATTAGGCAAAATAGCTCCCATTTCTATAAGCTGTTCTTTAGGGTTATTTAAGAGGAGCATGGTTTGTGAAGCTGCATCAGAGGAGACATAAGTTCCTTTTCCAACAGTACTGCAAATAATCCCATTTTGTTCGCAGAGCTTAAAAGCTCTTGTAATGGTACTAAGATTAATATCGAGATAGTCAGCCAGTTCTCGTTGAGGTGGCAATTTAGTGCCAGGTGTAAGTTTACCGCTTAGGATATCATTTTTTAACTGTGTTGCAAGTTCAATATAAATAGGTGTTCCTTTTTGCTGAAGCTGAGGTTTCCAGCTCATGGGATAATTCTCAAATGAATTAATAGGCATAGTGTACTCCTTCTTAGTATTAAAATTGTCTTGCATACAATTTTAATATTGTATGTGGGCAATTACAATGATAGAATTTAAAAAAATTAAAATAATCAGTTTTTAACCGAGTAAATTGGTTAAGTGGGGAGGTAAATTTATGATAGAAAATAAAATATCTGAAAGAAGTCTTGTAACACCACCTTCTTTTATTAGAAATATATTAAAAATAACAGAGGATGAAGGATTTATTTCTTTTGCAGGAGGTTTACCGAATCCTATTTCTTTTCCTGATAAGGCCTTAAAGGACTCTACCGATAGAGTGATTGATACTTTTGGCAGTAAGGTATTTCAATATGCACCAACAGCAGGGTTGTATGCTTTTAGGGACTATATTGCATCACGCCTTAATGCTATGTATGAAATGGATGTAAGAGCAGATGAAATCCTTATTACAACAGGCTCTCAGCAGGCATTAGATTTAATAGGCAAGATATTTATTAATAAAGGAGATGCAGTTATTGTAGAAGAACCAGGCTATCTTGGAGCACTTCAGGCTTTTGCCCAATATGAGCCGAACTTCTTACCTATTCCATTAGAAAGAGATGGAATGAACATGGCTGTATTAGAAAATACTTTGAAGCAAAATAAAGTTAAATTTGCTTATATTGTCCCTAATTATCAAAACCCAAGTGGTCTTACTTATTCGGATGAAAAACGGAAGGAAGTTCTTGCATTAATGCGAAAGTATGATTGCATTTTAGTAGAGGATGACCCTTATGGTGAATTAAGTTTTGATGGGAAACCCAAAGGTTATATGAGCGCCCATGATTTAGAGGCAAGTATTTTATTAGGCAGCTTTTCTAAAATCATTACACCAGGTATGCGATTAGGATTTATGGTGATACGTGATGGCGGGTTACGTAAATATATTAATACAGCGAAAGAAGCTGCTGATTTACATTCTAGCATTTTTTCACAATATGTTATTTGGGATTATATGACACACAACAATATTGAGGAACATATTGGTAAAATAAGAAATTTGTATAAAGATCAATGTCAGACCATGCTAGATGCAATGACACAGTATTTTCCAAAGGAAGTAAAGTTTACAAGGCCACAAGGTGGCATGTTTATTTGGGCAACTTTGCCTGAGGGACAATCAGCTTTAACTCTTTTTGAGAAAGCAAAGCTTCAAAAGGTTGCTTTCGTTCCAGGAAATCCTTTTTATACAGATGGTAGAATGGCTAATACAATGAGACTAAATTATACGAATTCATCTGAGGACGTGATAAAAAAAGGAATTGCCATCCTTGGAGAAGTCCTAACACAGGATAAGAATAATCAATAGTTAAGAAGTTATGTGATATATATAGGATTAATAGGTAATTGCGAAACTACTGTTTAAAAATGAATAGCACTCCTTTTAAACA
>NZ_CEVXFV010000023.1:0-57505 GCF_982396655.1 Cellulosilyticum sp.
ACCCACACTCGGGACTTTCACCCGTTAGACTACGCCCATGCTGGGCACACCACAATAAAAATAAAAGGGGGGCTCCCCCTCCTTTTATTTTTGCATTACTTCTTATCCAAATAAACCCATAGTTTGTACATTAGGGCTCCCCATAAGAAAAATCCTCCTATATAAAGACCCATATGGCCATCTGCCTTATATCCTCTTCCAGAAAATATAAACTGCCAATTCGGCACATCTGTGTAGTAATATTGCCCGCATCCAAAGTCTAGCCCTTCTATCATTCCTAAATTATTCTTCATAATATAAATACTCCCTAGAACTGCTGCAATCAATATTGCAATGCCGACTTTTGAAATAATATTAACAGTATGCTCCATTTTATCTTCCCCTCTCTTCTATGCCACAATATTGGGCACTGGAAAAATCCTTCCACTTAATAGAAGCCAGGCTACAAGTAATGTTAAAATCAAATTAAAGGTCTGCCCAATAATATATAGGACTACGGGTTTGCCGCCTTGAAATTGTTCTTTCATATCTCTTAAATTAGATTCTAATCCAATACTTGTAAACGCTAAGCAAAATGCCCATGTCTTAAAACTTCCTAATGTACTAATGATACTATCAGCAGTTTCCTTGCCATATGTAGGTTGGATTACAAATGAAAAGATAAGCGATGCGCCTAAAAATCCTAATATAAACTTAGGAAAACTAAGCCAAATCTGTGATAGCCCCACTGTTCTTTCTCCATTTGCAACCTCATTCTTCTCAACATGTTTTGCAAAGAAAATAGCAATCGCAAATGCAATAAAACCAATCAAAATATTTTGTATCATCTTCACTAATGAGGCTACTTGTCCTCCTACGCCGCCTAATGCTTCGCCTGCTAATACTACTGCACCAGTAGAGTCTACTGTTCCGCCAATCCAAGCCCCACCAATTAATGGATCCATACCTATTGCTTTAATAAATAAAGGCATTGTGACCATCATAACCACAGTGAAGATAAGTGAAATTCCTACTGCAAAGCTTAAATCATTTTTCTTTCCCTTACTTGCAGCAGCCGCCGCAATAGCTGCTGACGTTCCACATACAGATGTTGCTGCTGCTATAATCATAACCATTGGTTTGTTATGGATTTTAAGTACTTTAGTTCCTAAAATCCAAATAAAAATAATAACAACTGGCGTTACAAGCCAAGCTATTCCTAGGCCATAAAATCCAAATTTATTAATATTAGAAAATAAAACCTCAGCCCCCATAATTACTAAACCCGTCTTTATATAAAACTCGGTACGTAGTGCTGGTTTTAACCATTTAGGCGTCCCTACTGTATTACTGATTAAAATCCCTATTACAAGTGCCCAAAACGCATATTCTAAGTATTTCTTCATGACTACCTGTGCAGAAATTAAAGAAACTATAAAAGCGATTATAAATAATCCTGTAAAGGCTTTAAAAAATGCTAAACCTTCCCCACCTTGCAGCTTATAACCCACACCAAATAACAAAGCAAATATACTAAAAGTAACAAGTGTTCCAATTACTAAACTCACAGAAACCTCTCCTAAATCAAAAAGTTGACTAAAGGTTACATTGCCTTCTCCTCCCCACTTTGGAATCTTGACTGCACCCCAACTAAACTTTCCTGTGATGACACTTAAAATTCCCATGCCAATCACTATGAAACCTATCCATATAGCTAACCAGTCTTCATGTTTATATAAATCTGACCACTGCCACTTTTGTACACCTATGCTTTGTTCATCCTTTACTGATACAATACTATTTTCCATCGTCCTCTCCCCTTTGCTTTTTAATTCCCAGTATTCCAATAGAATTTGATTTATTTAAGCACATTATAATAACTATTTCCCACCAATTCAATATAATTAATATGATTTTATTATTTTTTTGCAATTCTAACAAATTTTCATCATCTGTCCACTTTAAAATGCACTATTTTTTATAATTTTCATTAACTTTACTTTAAATTTAATCATTTTTTATTTTTATCTTTAATTTTTTTGCGCATTTTTTATTTTTGCCTTTACAGGACTAATCCTTAATGGTATAATACTTTTCCCAAGAGGAAAACCATGAAAAGTAGGTGATTATATGATAGATGTAAAATTATTAATTGACAAAGCTTTCGAAGCCCAACAACATTCTTATTCTCCTTATTCAAATTTTAAAGTAGGTGCTGCACTTTTAGGTGCAAATGGTAAGATCTATCAAGGATGCAATATTGAAAATGCGGCCTATACACCTACTAACTGTGCAGAACGAACAGCAATCTTCACAGCTATAGCCGAAGGTCAAAAAGATTTTGTAGCAATTGCTATTGTAGGAAATAAAAGTGGTATTTCAGTAGGCGAAGGTGATTACTGTGCACCTTGTGCTGTATGTAGACAGGTTATGGCTGAGTTTTGTGACCTTAAAACATTTAAAATTTACATTGCAAAAAGTAGAGATGAATATCTTGAATATACATTAGAAGAACTTTTACCTTTAGCCTTTACAGGTAAAGATCTCAACAAATAATAATAAAACGGCTGTTTGCATTTTATGCTACAGCCGTTTTATTATTATTTGTAATCTGTCTCACTCTCAGGATCCTCTGGTGCATAAATGGCCCCTGCAAGGAGTTGTTCTTCTTGCTCCAGATATTTACCTACTCTTGGATTAATTGCTGTGAAGAACATATTAATAAAGTTTAATAAAATAAAGAATACCACATATGTCGCTATAAAAATTTCTATATTTCCTAAAAGCTCAAATAGCTGACCTAATAAAAGTTCACCTCTTTGCTTAAAATAGATTCCTAAATCATATGCTGCTAGTGTTGCAATAGCCAATGGGAATGTAAATGAAGCATATGCCGGCTTAAAGCCTTCTTTAAATAATTTTATAATATAGCTATAAACAACCACGAGTAAAATTAAGCCTGTTACAATAAGCCATATTAACATATAAATATTAGGTTCAGGTTCTATCGTCAATATACCAACGATTCCTAATGGGGCTGGTGAACAAACAATCCCCACCGTCGGTAGTTTGCGATCATCTAAAATTTCACTTTTAAATACAATGTAAAGCACGAAAGGTAGCAATAGGGTATAAAAAACAAAACCAAACATTAACATAAAATGTGCTACAGCGGGTATAATACCACCCATTCCCTTACTTGCTACACTCCCAGTTATCATTCCTGTGTATACTATAAAACAAGTGGGCATAATATTACTAAAACGTGCTTCCCTTAATCTAATAATTGTATAGAAAAGTACTATCCCATAGTGATAAACCACCATAGCTAGCCATATGACACTACATATGGTCGGAAATTTAGGATAGAAATAGGCTGCAACTAACCATGTTACCATGCCCATCGTTGGATAAAATGTCCCCGTTACTGGATCCTTTAGTTCTTTGTACATGACCTTAGGAAACATAATAAGCCTTATAATCATAAGTATTAACATAATCACCGCTATTGTAATTGCTATAGGCTTTAAATAATTTATATCTTTTAGCCGCCAACAATTGCTTAAAGTGATAAAGGCTAAACAAGTACCACTTATTCCAATGTGCATATACTGCAGTTTATCTAAGTATTTTCTCATAAAAAAACCTCTTTTATCTCATACTTTATGATGACTCATCCTAATTATAGTATGTCATCATTTTTAATTCCTACTCATACAAGGTTGTTTTCTCTATACATTTATTTAACTATTTAGCACAGGAAAAGATAGGCAATTTTTTTAAAATTATCCTTTACATAAATATTTAACTGTGTTTTAATCTTTTTATGCTATAGATTTCATATCTATAGATTTCACATTTATAAAATTTAGTTATTCATAGTTTTGAGTAATGTGAAATCATTGGGAGAAACCTATTTACCTAGATGCATATTTCAAGGTTTTAGTTGGTTTCTCTATATATAACACATATTAAATATATATTTTCAAAATAACTTACTAAAGGAAGGACAAGAAAACATGACATTTAATTTAAACATCTATGAGACTATGGCCTTGGTTTCTCTTGTATTTTATTTGGGTAAATTTCTTAGAAATAAATTTTCTTTACTCTCTAAATATTGTATCCCCCCCTCTGTTGTAGGAGGTTTTGTATTTGCTTTATTAATACTCATCTTCAAAATGACTGACATTGCAACAGTTACCTTGGATACAACACTTCAAAATATATTTATGACAGCTTTCTTTACAAGTATCGGTTTTACCGCTAGTATCAAAATTTTAAAACAAGGTGGATTTAAAGTTATTACCTTTCTCGGATTGGCCGTTACACTTGTTATTTTACAAAACATAGTGGGGGTTAGCTTAGCTTCTGCCTTCCACTTAAGCCCATTACTTGGTCTTTGTACTGCTTCCATTCCTATGGTTGGAGGGCATGGTACTTCTGGTTCCTTCGGACCAATTCTTGAAGAAATGGGCGTTACCGGTGCTACAACTGTTTCCTTTGCTTCTGCTACCTTTGGCTTAATTATGGGTAGTATTATCGGCGGGCTTGTTGCTAGACTTTTAATCCATGGCAAGAAGCTCAAAACTGTACGTGACGAAAATTCAAAGAATCCACCTACAGAAGTTGGAGATTATAATGAGGAAAATCATAATATTTTATCTTTCAAAAAATTAATGAATGGTGCTTGCCTCTTATTCATTGCTATGGGACTTGGTTCTATTGTTTCTGACTTTATTCAGCTTACAGGACTTACATTCCCTTCCTATATTGGTGCCATGCTAGTCGCTGCTATCATACGAAATATTTATGACTTTAGTGGCAAGGAACTTGTTGAAAAGGAAATTGAAACTTTAGGCGGACTTAGCCTTTCCTTCTTCTTAACAATGGCATTAATGGGGCTTAAGTTATGGGAGCTTTTCGACTTAGCATTACCACTTATTGTCATGCTCATTGCACAAGTTCTTCTTGTTGGTTTATTTGCTTATATCATAACCTTCAAGGTAATGGGTAAAACTTATGAAGCTGCAGTATTTTCTTCTGCTATATGTGGTTTCGGTATGGGTGCCACACCTAATGCCATAGCTAATATGGATGAACTTACTAATAGATATGGCTTTGTTCCTACGCCTTACTTCGTTGTACCTATTGTGGGCTGCTTATTCATTGACTTTGTTAACTCAGCCATTATTACAATATTCATTAACTTTATTCATTAAAATAATCAGTATAAAAAGACAGGACACACCATATTACATAATGGCTGTCCTGTCTTTTATTTTAATATGCTTGCCTTTTCTGCATCAGCTCATAATACTTTTTATCTAAAGCTATATATTCTTCACTGCCTACCTCAAGCGTACTCATCTTACCTACTAAATAAGCAATCTGATGCTCTAATATCATATTTGCCTCTAACTGCTGTTTTCTCTTATTCCCTTCTGACTTTTTAGAAGCACTATAATCTGTAAGTCTTTCACAATACGCCTTAAAGCCATATTCATAACGAATAATCCTTTTTTCTTTAAACACTAATAATTTATCACAAAGTCGCTCCAGCATATAACGGTCATGTGTGACTAATAGTATCGTTCCATTATACGCTGCAAGTGTTTCTTCTAGCTGCTCTCTTACATGAAGATCGATATGATTAGTTGGTTCATCTAATATTAGTACTTCACACCCCTCTTTAATCATTAAAAGTAACTTTAACTTCATACGTTCGCCTAGACTTAAGCAGCTTACTTTCTTATTCAAATCATTATCTTCAAAGCCTATTTGTGCCAATTCACTACGTATCTTGGTATACTCTTGCTTCGTCGTAGCCGTAAATAATTCTAAAATTGTTTTCTGCTCTTCTAGTCCTAATACCTCTTGGCTGATATACCCGATTCTTCTTGCACTGCTTAACTTAAGCATCCCCTCTACCTGTATTTCTCCTAACAAAGCTTTTATCAAAGTGGTCTTCCCACAACCATTAGCACCATATAAGCCAACCTTTTCACCACGTTTGACATAAAAAGAGCTTTCTTCAAACAGAACCTTATGATTATAACATTTACGAATATCTTTTGCTTCTAAAATAACGGTCCCTACCTTTGGCGCCTTGCCTACCTCAAATAAAACCTTTTGTTCTTCCTTAGGACATCCTGTACTATTTAACGCAATCTTTTCTAGGCGCTTAATACGTGACTTAATTGCCTTATCCATTTTCTTAGCTTTGACTCTATTGTATTCTTTGCCACCAAATTTATTACCTGTCATAATTGCTTTCTTAGCCGATTCCCTATGCGCTTTACTTGACCAGTTACGTAGTGCTTTAATTTGTCCTTGTATTCTTTCTTTATTTTTTTCCTCTTCTAAATATACACGAAGTGCTGCTTCATACTGTTTCTTCTTTTCCTGGCGGTACCATGAATAATTCCCTTTATATAATACCGCTTTCCCCTGTTCAATCTCTATAATCTGTGTTACACATTGATCTAAGAAATATCGATCATGTGAAATAACAATGACAGTTCCTCTAAAAGCTTTAAGCTGCTTAATCAGCCAATTAACACCTGCATAATCTAAATGGTTTGTCGGTTCATCCAATATGAGCACATCATATTTATTATACAAAATCTGTGTGAGAAGTGCCTTTGTCTTTTCTCCCCCACTTAATGTTTCTTTCAGCATTTTAGCATCTATAATCTGTTTCATATAGCCTATACGTAACCCATCATTTTGCCAAATAAGTTGCCCTGATGTAGGTTCTATTTCTCCCATTATAATATTGGCTAATGTTGTTTTTCCTGCACCATTTACACCTACGATGCCTATTTTCTGCCCTTGATATATTTCTAAGTTTACATCCTTTAAAATCTGATGCTCACCATATTCCTTATTAATTTTTCTACATTCTAATACG
This sequence comes from Cellulosilyticum sp., assembly GCF_982396655.1. Taxonomy (NCBI): domain Bacteria; kingdom Bacillati; phylum Bacillota; class Clostridia; order Lachnospirales; family Cellulosilyticaceae; genus Cellulosilyticum; species Cellulosilyticum sp. The sequence goes on from NZ_CEVXFV010000023.1 coordinate 6,893, forward strand.
ACTGACATAAAATCACCTCTAATTTTAAAGGTGCTTCTTTGCTGTACAAAATTAAGCGACTAGCGTCACATTATTAATTCAAATTTTAAGTTTGAAGATAGGAAAGCTAAAAAGCAAACCTTTCTATTCTATAAAAAAGGCTGTAAATGCATTACATTTACAGCCTTTTTCTTCCCGATCTCCTGTTCTTAGAGAAGCCTTGCTTCTACTATAACTTTCGATTACTGAAAATGACTGCCTATGCCTCATTAATTCATTGGATATGATTTAAATTTTTGCACAACAAAAAAAGTCCCTCTTTTTTAATTGTAAAAATAAAAATCTCTGAATTAAATTACATAGTATACATGTCATTCTCCTTTCGTCCTCATAAATATTTTATTTATTATAATATTTTTTCTACTATTTTTCAATCTTTTAGTTTATTTCTTTATATTATTTTTATTTGTAACATTTTAGTGAATCTATTGATATTATAATTATAGTCACTTTCAATGATAAGTTTTCCGTTTTCATCGTTTACTTTAAAGCGAAAACTTGTCCACCGTTTATCTCAAAACGAAAACTTGTCCATTGTAACTTTTCCTCATCTGTATAAGGAGGTCGTTATGGATTATATTACTATGGTTTTTGATATTAAAGATTCCCGTCATTATCCTAATCGCGCTTTGTTACAATATACTTTAATTGATTTGCTTAAGCAATGTAATACACAGTTTAAAGATATTTTAGCTGCACCTTTTATTATTACCCTCGGCGACGAATGGCAAGGTCTTCTTAAACCAAATTCAGACTATAGATGTATCATTCAGTTCTTTAAATTAAATTTACCTCAAGACCTCTCTTTCTGTATAGGCGTTGGGATTGGTCCTATTACTATTTCTAACTTTGAACTTACAGTCAATCAACTCGATGGGCCTGCCTTTTATCTCGCCCGGGAGGCCATTAATTATGCCAAGCGCAAAAAACACCAGCTCGTTGTTCTCTCGAATTAACCTTCTATTAAAAGCTTAATCAGATTTCCGCCTGCTATAGCAATGATAAAGCTCAAAGAATTGCCAATCAAAAAATACTCTGCAAACTTATCTTCTTTAAGCTTCGTCAACCTCGCAATAGATTTAGCTGTTAAAATATAACCTATAAGCTGTATATTTCCCATTAATAGTGAACATAGAATTAAAATACGTTCCAAAATCCCTATGATGTATCCTCCATGTCGTATTTCTTCTGTATGATTTAACGTCTCCAAGGTACTATTATGTACTGCATGTTTATAATCAATATGTCCAATAATCTGAGCAATTAAAATACCTGCAAAGCTTGTAATGCCTATAAAAATAATTGCTATAAAAATGAGTCTATCCGCCTTCATCAAGCTTATAGGATTGGCTATAAATGTATCTACCACTTGCCATGACATTCTTCCATTATATAAACCTAAAATCAATAAAAACGATACGAAATGCGCTATTTGATCCATCACAAAAAGCCATATAGTCTTTGATAAAGTAGGATAGCGAAATCCTAATATAACCTTGCACTGGTCAATCAGAAAGTGAATAAGCAATATGCCACCTATCACACATATTATAAGCTTCATATCAAATACCAAAGGAACGTTTCTGAAATACTTTAATCTCAAACTCCCTAAAATATTATTCCCCCAGATTACACTGCACAATATGAAACTATGAATCACTGCATGCAGCAAATTCCCCTTTACAGTATAGTCTATGATTTTCTTTACTTTTATAACTTTACTTTTAGCTTTATGCGACACTTCCTGATTATAAGCATTTTTTATAATCTGATTTAGCCCTTTAGGAAACCTCATTTGAATAATTTTATCCCCTTGAAAAACAAAGTCTCCTAATAGGTGTGCTAAAATCATTAATGAAACAAGCCGCGTTTCTATCATACTAAACGCCCCTTTTTAGTGTGATTTCATACTGCTTCAAAAGTTTACCAATCATCTGCCTATTTGCTTCTATAAGCCAATAATTAGATGCCTTTAATCGATTCGATACATTACTCTTACTAATCTTCTCCTTATTTTCTACAGCACTATAACTTCCTAGTTCCTCATAAGCATTAATAACTTGCTGCTGCACTCTTGTAATTTTTTTAAGATGTGTCTCATTATTTTGAATGATATTATTAATGATGTCTTCAAAGATTATATGTGTAAAGTCCTCTTCTTGCCCTTGACCGGTCGCCTCTGACAAATTAGGTCCTTTAAAAAATATCTTACAATCTTTCGTTGGAATCATTTTACTATAAGCATTTTTATTACACTTTGCTATATTTAAACTCTCTCTAGCTAAAATGAAGGCTTGTCCGTCCATCTCCCTGGTGTCTTGTGATTCTCTAGTGCTCATCTCACCTATACCAATACCACAGTAGCAAGTTGCCCCCAACTGGGTGAGATACTGCTGTACATTCATACAGATATTATATGATTCCCCAATGTCCTTAAGCACAATCTGCCATTCATCCCCTAAAGTAATCGTAATAGGTGCAACTAGTACGGCAGCATATTGCTGTGATAATGCATTCAGATAAGCTTTTAACTGTTCCTGAAAAGCATCTCTATGCGTTATCTTTCTTGAATTTACAATATCTATATTAATGACACTATAAATATTCTTCACTAAATACACCTCCTCCTTTATTTTCTTTTTATAATTATACCTCTATTTTTATTTTTTAATCTACTCTATTGAGAAACCAACTAAAAACTTGAAATATAATGTAGGTAAATTGTTTTCTCTCAATGATTTTACATGACTAAAAACTGTAAATAACTGAAATTCTTAACTGTGAAATCTATAATAAACAAAATGGTAAGATGATGCCTTGCTCGCTCTTACCATTTTATTTAAATGCATCTTTTTATGAAAAGAAGAATTCTGGTATATCCTGAATATTAAATATTTGTGCTAACAGCATCATTTCAGGATAAGTCCAATCTGTTGCCCCTTTCATTTTTCTTGTTAGTGTTTGTTTGCTTACACCTAATCTTGTAGCCAATTCGCCAAATGTCACATAATATTCTTTCATTAACTCATTGAGTTTTTGTTCAATCCCTGTTGTTGCCATTTATTTTCCTACTTTCTTTCACAAGTTACTCTTATTTTAACATACTTTAGGAGCTTATTTTTAAAAATAGTGTTTGTACTTATTTACAAGTATTTCCTGATACTGCTGTAACAATTTTATATAGCTATGTTTCTTGCACTTATTTTATTAGGTGTCTATAATTAATCTAAAATACATATATTCAAGGAGACTTCTATGACAACAACACTTTTACTTATTCGCCATGGCGAAACCCCTTGGAATGCTTTAGGTAAAGTGCAAGGGGTACATAATATTGATTTATCTGAAGCGGGCATTATGCAAGCAAAATGTTTGAGAGATCGTCTGCGAGGAAATTTTACAGCGGTTTATTCTAGCCCTCTAAATCGCGCCTATGACACAGCATGTATACTCTGTGAAAATACAGATTTAGAACCTATTAAGGTAAATGATTTACGTGAAATAGATTTTGGTTCTTGGGAAAGCATGACCTTTAAAGAAATTGCCCATGACTATCCTAATCACTTTGCCACTTGGAAAGCAGATGATGAAACTGGTCCTATGTATGACGGCGAAGGCAGCACCTATAACGCAAGCATTCGTGGCAAAAACTGCATTGAAGAGCTTATACGAAAGCATCCTAATGAAACAATCGCAGTTGTTTCCCATGGCGGCTTCATCAAAGCCACCCTTATCGGTTTATTTGGCTGGAAAATGTCCATGTATCATCACTTTGCACTTGGCAATACTTGTATTACTACCATTAACTTCAATGCGCAGCTTAGTCCTATGCTCATAGGCCTTAATGATACAAATCATCTCACCGAAAAGGTTACTTCCGTCTAATCTTTCTATCTAAAAAGGAGTTCCTACGAAACTATTTAACTCGTTTCGCAGGAGCTCCTCCTTATTTTTAAAGTAACTTATTTCACAGCACTCTATTTTTTAATTTTTATATAGATTTCACATTTATAAAATCATAGTTTTTAAGTACTAAATTTTATTTAAGACTTTTACAACATCATTTTTTCGTCCAGCAACAATTAAATGTTCATCAGCTTTCAGTACATAATCAGCTTTTGGCAATGGGAAAATCTGACCCTTTTCTTTCGTTGCAAGAATACTGATTTGATATTTACTACGAATAGATGCTTCCACAATTGTTTTCCCTACCCATGCCGGCATAGTTGGAATCTCATATATTGAGTACTCTGGTGTTAGCTCAATATAATCAAATACATGATTGGCACTATGCTTAGTAGCCGTTTTTTCTGCTATTTCCTTCTCTGGATATACCACTTCATCTGCACCATTTCTCAGTAGGAATTTTGCATGAATATCACGATTTGCTTTAGAGACTACGAAGCTTGCACCCATTTCCTTAAGCATAGATGTAATCTCTAAAGATGCTTGGAAATTAGAGCCAATGCATACATAACAAATATCAAAATTACGTACGCCAAAAGAAGCCAGTACATCTGGATTCGTGCAATCTCCAATTTGTGCCGAGGTTACTTCTGAAACAATACCTGCTATCTTTTCTTCATATTGGTCCACAATCATTACTTCATTTCCAAGCTCTGCAAATTTCATTGCTAAATGTCTTCCAAAACGACCTATCCCAATAATTAATACTGATTTCATATGCTTCTCCTTTTGCATCTGACTATGCATTTAATGTTTATTTTATGTATTTGTCTTAGCCAATGGCTATTTTTTCAATAGGCTGCCTAATAGGCACCGCTACCTTTTTCTCTGCAAAGGCAAGTGCAACTGATAAACTGCCTACACGTCCGCAGAACATCACTAGGGCAATCATAAATTTTGAAATAGCATTTAACTTACTAGTAATTCCCATAGACATTCCTACTGTACTTAGTGCCGATAACACCTCGAAGAACACTTCTTTTAATGGTAGTGGCTGAATCATACAAATAAGTAATACTGCTAAAGTACTTCCTATTAAATAGGTTGTTATGACACTGTATGCCCTTTTTTCTATACTAGGTTCTAATCTTCTATTAAAAATATTTAAATCCTCTGTATGATTAATAGATGAGATAAATGAAAGAATAATAACTACAAAAGTAGTCGTTTTAATACCACCCGCAGTAGAGCCAGGACATCCACCTATAATCATAAGCACCATTGTAAGTAATGCCGACCCTTCTGTAAGTTCTCCTATTGGAATCGTATTAAATCCTGCTGTTCTTGGGGTAACTGCCTGAAAAAACGAAGCAAGCATCGCATGCGGTCCACTCATTCCTGCTAATGTATTATTTTTCTCCATCCCATAGAAAAGTAAGGTAGGCACAAATATTAAAAGTGTGGTAATCACTACAACAATTTTAGTATGTAGATGATACCTTGAAAACTGCCACTTATTCTTCCATATATCTTCCCAAACAAAAAATCCAATGCCACCTATTATTATAAGTGCCATAACCACAATATTTACAAGATAATCTCCACTATATCTTGTCAGCGAAGATCCTGGTTCAAAACGTCCCATAAGGTCAAACCCTGCATTACAAAAAGCAGAAATCGAATGGAAAACGCCATTATAAATTCCTTTTCCAAGCCCCATTTCAGGTATAAATCTTAAAGATAAAAATACTGCACCTATTCCCTCAAAAATCAAGGTGCCTATTAAAATATGCTTTGTCATTCTCACAACGCCACCAATATGTATGGTACTTACAGATTCCTGCAAGAGTCCTCTTTCACGAAGTCCAATCTTTCTTCTAAGCATCAACGAAAACAAGGTTGCTACTGCCATAAAACCAAGCCCACCTATTTGTATAAGCGCTAAAATTACAACTTGCCCAAACACCGAAAAATGTGTAAAAGTATCATACACAACAAGTCCTGTAACACAAGTCGCAGAGGCTGATGTAAATAATGCATCAATAAATGGTGTTGCCACACCTGCCTTAGAAGCAATTGGTAGTGATAGAAGGCAGGCGCCTATTAATATAATAAGCATGAAACCAATGGCACTCATTTGTGTATAAGTTAACTTATACTTTCTAAGCTTAAACATTTGTCTAATTCTCCTTTAAATTACAAAAAGCTATTTCTTTAATTGTACCTACTAAAATTGTACCTGCTAACGCTATTCTATTGTTTATAGGCGTTGTTGTTATTCCCACATATAATAACTTTTACGCTTCGTGTAAGACAAATTACAATAATAGTAATTGCCATCCAGAACCACTGTTCTTCGTAAAATCGTTTTTCTTTCCTTATACCGCTTACTTGTTTCACTTTGTGTCTACCATCTTCCATAATCCCCTTATCTCCCTTTCATAAAGTAATTATTTTCCTACTTCTTGAAACTTTTTCTTCATATACCCTTTATTTTTAGGATATCTTGCATTAAAATATAATGATAGCAAATATTTTGTAAATCGCAAGTGTATATGTGCAACTCTATAGTTATTTCTCTATAGATAAGTTAAAATTTACATATATTTATTATAATATTTTTCAAATATTTTGGAAACACTTTAATATATTTTTTAAAGAGAGGTAGATTAATATGTCACTAGAAAACAATAATGCATCTAACTTCATTAGAACCATTATTACCGAAGACTTACAATCTGGCAAACATAAAGAAATCATTACACGTTTCCCACCAGAACCAAACGGTTACTTACACGTGGGTCACGCTAAATCTATACTTTTAAACTTTGGACTTGCTGAAGATTTTGGTGGTAAAACAAATCTTCGTTTTGATGATACAAACCCAGTTAAAGAAGATACTGAATATGTTGAATCAATCAAGCATGATGTTGAATGGTTAGGTGTAAAATGGGATAAACTTCTTTTTGCTTCTGATTACTTCGATGAAATGTACAACCGTGCTGTACTTCTTATCAAAAAAGGCAAAGCTTATGTATGTGATCTTACACCAGAAGAAGCTAAAGAATACCGCGGCACACTTACTGTACCAGGTAAAGAAAGCCCATATCGTAACCGCTCAGTAGAAGAAAACCTTGACCTTTTTGAACGTATGAAAAACGGTGAATTTAAAGATGGTGAAAAAGTATTACGTGCAAAAATCGATATGTCATCACCTAACATGAATATGCGTGACCCTATCATTTACCGTATTGCTCATGCTACTCACCACAATACAGGTGATAAATGGTGCATTTACCCAATGTACGACTTCGCTCACCCAATTGAAGATGCCATTGAAGGCATTACACACTCTATCTGTACACTTGAGTTCGAAGCACACCGCCCACTTTATAACTGGGTTGTTGAAGAATGTGAAATGCCATGTCATCCAAGACAAATCGAGTTTGCTAGACTTAACATTACAAACACTGTAATGAGTAAACGTAAACTTAAAATGCTTGTAGATGAAGGTGTAGTTGATGGCTGGGATGATCCTCGCATGCCTACTATTGCTGGTATGAGAAGACGCGGTTTCACACCTGAAGCTATTCGTAACTTCTGCCGTGAAATTGGTGTTGCTAAATCTGACTCTGTAGTCGATAGCCAAATGCTTGACTTCTTCTTAAGAGAAGACTTACAACCAAAAGCACCACTTGCTATGGCAGTACTTAAACCACTTAAATTAGTAATCACAAACTATCCAGAAGATCAAACAGAAATGCTTGAAATCGAAAACAATGCAAAAGATGAGACAAAAGGCACTCGTATGGTACCATTCTCTCGTGAACTTTACATCGAACAAGACGATTTCATGGAAGTACCAGCGCCTAAATACTTCCGCCTCTTCCCAGGTAATGAAGTACGTCTTAAAGGTGCTTACTTTGTTAAATGTACAGATGTTATCAAAGATGAAAATGGTAATATTGTAGAAGTGCATTGTACTTACGATCCAGAAACTAAAAGTGGTTCTGGCTTCACAGGACGTAAAGTAAAAGCTACAATTCACTGGGTAGATGCTAAAACTGCTCTTCCAGCTGAGTTTAGACTTTATGAACCACTTATCTTAGATGATGCACCAGAGAATGAAGGTAAACACTTCTTAGAACAAATTAATCCAAACTCTATGGAAGTTCTTGAAGGATTCATCGAAAATGTAGCATTCAAAGATGCTAAGCCACTTGATAAATTCCAACTCGTAAGAAATGGCTTCTTCTGTGTAGATTCTAAATACACTACACCAGAAAAATTATGCTTCAACAGAATTGTAGCGCTTAAAAGCTCATTCAAACCAGGCAAATAATTTCTAATAAAAAGGGTTATAGCTAGAGAAAACTTAGCTATAACCCTTTTTATTCTTTATTTCTTATCTAAACTTCCCATAAGCACCTTTAAGCGTTTCAATTGTAGCTGCCAATTGATTAGAGAGCGTTCCAATCTGGTTGATTGTTTCTGTCTGATTTGTACTTTCTGCGCTTACCTCTTCTGCTACACTCGCTGTATGCTCAATGATTCCTGTAATTTCCTGCATCTTTTGTGAAACTTCTTCTTTTTGATTCATAATTTCTTGCAAGACATTATTAGCTTCATCCATACTTGCATCTACTTCTTCCATCTGAGCATATATATTTTCAAAGGTTGCTGCTGTTTCCTGTACAATTGGAAGCTGCTTTCCAAATACCTCCGTCGCCTTTGCAAGATGCTTAATGGTAGCTGTTTTCTTTTCTTCTACCTTCTTTAATGCCTGTGCAATAATATCTACAGCATTTTCAATTTCTGCTGAAAGCTTTCTTACTTCATCCGCCACAACGCCGAATCCTTTGCCCGTATCGCCTGCTCTAGTTGCTTCAATAGCTGCATTAATTGCTAGTAGATTAGTCTGCTTGTTAATCCCCTGTATCATAGTGAGTATATTATGTATATTAGCTGCTTCCTCACCTAACGATTCAACATGTTTACTTACTTCATTACTAATTGTAATCGTTGTCTCCGCTTGATTTAATAAAGTATTTAGTTCTCCTTGTGCCCCTTCACTTGCTTTCATCGTAGCATAAGAAGCCTTCTTTGTCTCTGCCATCATATTGCTTACTTTGTTAATATTATTTGAAAGCTTACCAATAAGTTCTGCAGATATCTCCATCTCTTTATTCTGATTCTGTGCACCTATCGCTACACTCTCTATGGCCTTATCAATTTCTGCTGCTGAACTGGTCGTCTTCATGGCAATCTCTTGTAATGTAGATGAATTTTCTTCCACACTCACCGTAACCGATTTTGCATCTTTTATTAACTCTTTTAAGTTAATCGTCATATTTACAAAGCCATCTACCAATTGTTTTGATTCTAGATTAGAAAGGTGTACTTCCTTGTAGATTTCTTCTTCTACATTTAACTCCCCTTCCTCTACACGTGCCATATATTCACATACCTTTTTAATAGGTGCTGTAATTCGTTTACCAATGACAATACTAGCAACCACAATAATTAAGATACATAGCAACAATATAGCACCGATATATATTAGTGTTGTATTAACTGATTTCATTAACACATTCATTGGTGCTAAGCTTACAATTTTCCATCCATTTGAACATTTAAAGTAACTTAGGATATTTGCCCCATACATTCCTGTCCATGTATCTTCTTTTTGCTTGTCTATATAGGCCATATAATCCGTATCATTTAAATTACTACCTACAGCTAACTTCTGCGCATCATTGCTAGTAATAATCTTATTTTCTTGATTTACAATCATAAGAGGTATATCTGCTTGAATGCTTGCTAAGTCTAAAATTTCTTGAAAGTAATCTGTATTGACTTCAAATATACAAATCGTGTCTTTGTTATTAAACTTCCTAGCCACATATATTTCCGGTGTCCACGTGCCATCACCATTATCAATCATCTCAAAAATCCACTTAAACTGAGAATTAGAAAGCTCTTTTAATGCTTTATATTCATCAGTTTGTATAAATTCATTTATATCCCTTTTGGCCTTCTTCTTATACTTGTTGTAAATTACTTGATCATCCTTAATAATATCTATTCCTGTAATTGCATCTTGTACATTAAATATACTTGCCATCTTACTATTAATTTCTTTAGTATACTGTATCTTATCGCTATTATCTAACGTCAATGCATCATGTACATAGTTAATTAATGTGTTATTTACTGACAAATCTGCAATAGTAATCTTCACATAATTAATCTGATATTCAATATTATAGTTAAGCTGTTCTACAATCTTCTGAGAATACCCCCCTACGGATTCTCGCATACTATCACTTACGCCATTAAGTGTTAATCCCCCGATTAAAACTACAGGTAAAATACTAATCACTAAAAAAATTCCTACAAGCTGATGATATAATTTTATCTTCTTTGTACTTATCTTTCTAACTCCTTTTTTCTTGCCCTTACCCATATATCTCACTCTCCACTATGCGTATTTTATTCCAATCTTCTTACAACATAATGTCCATACTTCCCCTCGTAAAATGCGAAATTCTTTGCAATAGAGTAAAAGGCACTATTATAGCCATACTTTTCCACACAGCTATCATCTCTTTGGATTCCTAATTTATTGCAAATGTGTGCCAATTTAGGCGTTGTTACAAAAGGTAGAATAACATTATACTCACTTTGCTTGCTTAAAAATTCTAGTAAACGTGTTGTATAACCCAAGTTTAAATAAGCTTCTGCCACCTCAATTTGTCTAATCATAACTGTCCCATCGTCTTCTATTTCATAAATAAACTTTAAGTTATCATTTACAATCAGCCCTTTTACTGAACTAAACATATCATTATGTACCGGCATAACTTTCACCTCAAACCCAGCCTCTTCTAGTAATTCTTTTAATTCTTTTTTCATTTTAGTCTCCTCTCCAAAGTTTATCATTCAACATGCTCATACTTCATTATTTATCTAGTGATATAGATTTCACATTTATAAATCTTAGTTGTTCATAGTTTTTAGTTATGTGAAATCATTGAGAGAAACTTATTTGCCTACATGTATATTTCAAGGATTTAATTGGTTTCTCTATATAGATTTCACATTTATAAATCTTAGTTATTCATGGTTTGTAGTTATGTGAAATCATTGAGAGAAACTTACTTGCCTACATGTATATTTCAAGGGTTTAGTTGGTTTCTCTATATAAATCTATTTGAAGTAATTTTTTATATATTCTAATTATACTAAATGCTATCTTTTTTATCTATATACTATTCAAAATTAAAAGACATATTTTAAAGTATCATTTATCTTACGATAATAACCTTAAAATATGCCTTCTTCAATAATTATGTACTTACCCCTTCATTGCAAGAAGCAATACCTTTAATCCAATAAACCCCAACATAACAATCCCAATGATAAGTGTGAACTTACATGTTCCATAGGTCTCTTTTTGAATAATTTCTGACTCTGCATGTTTTGCTGTATAAAGCTGGATCAGACCACTTACAACTTGTAATATCCCACCTACTAACATCCCAAGGTCTACTGTAATACTTCCCATTAATACTAATATAACTAATAATACTGTCACAACTGAGCAAATCGTTGTTAAGACCGTGACTAATTTTGGATTAATCTTCAAGTTCTATTCCTCCTGAATTATAACATTATTTTGCCTCATTTCTGGCTATACTACAATTATACCAAATTAATCTTAAATTGTACGCCCCTTAATAATAGTTTAAATTTTTATTTTTTACAGATTTTCACACTTTCTTTATGCTTATATTATATGTACGCTCTATCTCTTGATTTAACATTGAAAAAGTCTGTCACGAAATTTCGTGACAGACTTTTTATAGGAATGTGATTTGTTTGAACCCTGTACTATGTGATAATTATAAATTTTCAATAACGCAGTTTGCGAAGTCTGCTCCAGTTGCCCCATCACTACGTCCTGTCATATGAACTGTTTCATTTGCAATTTGTAATGCTTTAATCACGCGGTCAGCTTCTTTTGCATAACCAATATGACGAAGTAAAAGTTCTGCTGCTTTAATCATACTTGCTGGATTAGCATATTGTGCACGCCCTGTTTCCACCATTCTAGGTGCACTACCATGAATGGCTTCAAACATAGCATATTTATTACCAATATTGGCACTACCTGCTGTTCCTACGCCACCTTGAATTTGAGCTGCTTCATCTGTAATAATGTCTCCATAAAGGTTAGGAAGTACAAATACTTCAAAGTTCTTTCTAACTTTTTCATTAATTAAGTTAGCAGAAATGATATCTACAAACCAGTCATCTACTTGGATTTCTGGATATTCTTTTGCAATGTTATAGCAAAGTTCTAAGAACTTACCATCTGTTTTCTTTAAAATATTTGCCTTTGTAATGATTGCCACATGTTTTTTACCATTTTTACGTGCAAATTCAAAAGCTTGACGTGCAATTCTTTCTGTTCCTTGTGTAGTTGTTACTTTGAAGTCGAAAGACATATCTTCATCAATAACTACACCTTTGCTACCAAGTGCATATTCCCCTTCTGTGTTTTCACGGAAAAATGTCCAGTCAATTCCTTCTTCTGGTACTGCTACTGGTCTTACATTCGCAAATAAATCAAGTTCACGTCTCATTGCTACATTAGCACTTTCAATATTTGGTCCATCACCTTTACTTGGTGTTGTTGTTGGCCCTTTTAAAATAATGTCACAAGCTTTAAGTTCAGCAAGTACATCATCTGGGATTGCTTTATTAGCTGCAATACGATTTTCAATTGTTAAACCATCAATTTGTTTGAAAACAATACGACCACTTTCTACATCATTTTTAAGTACTGCTCGAAGTACACGTTCTGCTTCTTTTGTAATAGCAGGTCCAATACCGTCACCACCGCAACATCCAATAATAATTTTATCCATTTTGCTATAGTCTACTGCACCTGTATCAGCTTTCATTCTTTCTACTCTCGCAAGTTGCGCTTCTACTAGTGCTGCGAAATGCTCTTTTGCTAATTGTAACTTATCCATTCTAATCCTCCTACATTTGCTGAATATATTCGCATTTATATGCTCATATATTTATTATAACAAAAACTATTTATTTTTGTATAATAATATAAAATTTATCATTAATTGAACCTTGTTGTCCATTTACTTGTTTTCTTCTAAATATCTATCTATGTATTCTTCCATTTCTTTATCACTGATTACTGTGATACGACCATTTGCATATTCTTTATCTACCCACTCTTTGATATCGAGACAAAGTGTGTCATTTTTATCAATGCCTTTAAGTTTAGAGTATTTAGGATTTGCATTAATCCAATGCGCAATCCCTGCAAGTCCTGATGTATTACTGATTGCTACTCGTACTGGTCTATTTAGGAGTTTGTCTGTATCAAAAATATTGTAGATTTCTTCATTTTTTAATAAGCCATCAGCATGAATCCCTGCTCTTGTAACATTAAAGTTTTTACCGACAAATGGTGTACGTTCTGGAATATGTTCACCAATGACATTTTCAAAGTACTCTGCAAGTTCTGTAATAACTGTTGTATCCATGCCATCAAGTGTTCCTCTAATTTGAGCGTATTCCATAACCATTGCTTCAAGAGGTGTATTACCTGTTCTTTCGCCGATACCAAACAGTGAACAGTTGATACCGCAGCAACCATAGAGCCAAGCTGCAGTTGAATTTGCTACCGCACGGTAAAAGTCATTATGCCCATGCCATTCAATCCATTCATGAGGAACGCCTGCATATTGATGTAATGCATACATAATACCAGGTACACTTCGTGGAATCATTGCTCCAGGATAACTCACACCATATCCCATAGTATCACAAGCACGAATTTTAATAGGCATTTTAGTCTCTTCACTTATCTTCATAAGTTCTCTTGCAAATGGTACTACGAAATTGTAAATATCTGCTCTTGTAATGTCTTCAAAGTGACATCTTGGAATAATACCTTGTTCAATGCATTGTCTAATAATCTTTGTATAATGAGCAATTGCCTCTGAACGTTTCATATTTAACTTATGAAAAATATGATAGTCAGAACAACTTACTAAAATCCCTGTTTCTTTAATCTCCATTTGTTTAACAAGTTGAAAATCTTTTTCAGACGCTCTGATCCAAGATGTAATTGTAGGGAAGTCATAGCCAAGCTCCATACATTTTTCTACAGCTTTTCGATCCTTTTCGCTATATAAGAAAAACTCACTTTGTCTTACAATACCTTTTGGTCCACTTAAGCGATGAAGCATCTTATAAATATCTACAATCTGTTCTGTTGTGTAAGGTGCTCTTGATTGTTGTCCATCTCTGAAAGTTGTATCTGTAATAAAGATTTCATCTGGCATACACATAGGTACATGTAAGTCATTGAATGCAACTCTTGGAATTTCATCATATGGGTAAAACTCTCTAAACATATTTGGTGTATCTACATCTTCTAATTGGTGGTTCTTTTCTGGCCTTGTAAGTAAATTAGTTCTCTTATTGAGTTCAAACATATTATATCCTCCCTTTGCAATATCATGCTTGTAATCTTGTAATTGTCTGACAATTTTCTTATGTATAATTGTATACAATTCTCTTTCACATGTCAACAAAAAATAATTTGAACATTTTTCACTTTAAAAAAAATTTTATCAATTGTAACATTTATTTCCATCCGTCATACTATGTTAATGAAGAATGAAGTTCACACTTTACACATTTCATTCATTCTTACTTTAAATTATCTTTTTAGATTATTTTATTATAAGGAGGTCAAATATGTCTGGTTTCAATAGTTGTTGCAATAACTGTAATAGCTTTGACTGCTGCGATCCTTGCAACAACTCACTTCTTGGTATACAAAAAGGGCGCAACAATTCTTGGCTCCTACCAGTCCTCATCATATTTGGTGCTTTATATTTAGCATGTAATTCCAACGTATGTAATTCCCATTGGTTAATCATACTATTCATTATATTTTTACTTTGTAATATAACTATTTGTTAAGTATTTTATATATAGGAGGCAATATCATGGAAGATCTTAGATGTTTAGACAATAACTTTTGGTGGCTTATTATCATAGCTGTATTCGTATTATGTTTCTGTAATAATGGTTGCAACAATAACTTAGGTTGCTTATTCAACGGTTTATTTGATGGTTGTGGCAACAATACTTGGATTTGGATCATCATTGCTGTTATCATTTATATGTGCTTCTGCAATACTGGCTGCGGTAGCATCTTTAGAAACGACATCCAATAAAAATAAAAATAATACGAGGTCAGGTTGCACGAAAGTGCCGCCTGACCTCGTTTTTGTAGAAGTTCATGTGAATTATAGCAGTTGGGCAAGTACATAGATGAACACATTAGTTTTTATCTCTCTATACTCCCCTTCTCTATAGCTGTCATTAATTTAAATGCAATAAGTTTATACATTAATTTCTTTAACTGTTCCTTTTCCTTATTGTCATCTCTATATAAGTCCTGTAACTCCTTATGTTCGTTAAAACTCTTTTCTATCATATCATTGTATATAATTGCATCTACTATAAACTGTAATAACCTCTTTTGTTCTGGCATGAAAGGCATCACGGCCCGTAGAAGTTCTGCTTCCCTGCATAGGTTATTTTCACATTCGCTACGATAACCACTCAGTCTTTGTCTGAATTGTGAAATGTACTTTTTGTCCATATACCCCCATATCAAGGCTGAAATCTCATTAAGGTCTTGCTCTAGATTAACGGTTAACTCATCTTTTTCCATAAGCTATTCCCCTTATTACTTCAGTTCCTTATTATTTTATTCTCTACTTTTTATAAAAATGTCATAAATGGTTCTATTGTATTTATGTCCACTCATACATTATATAAGAAAGGCATTCAAGGAGGATCTACAATGAGTAGCCTAGATCGTGCCGTCAACAATGACTTCTTAATGATTTCCAAATCTCTCATTCCTTATTTACCCCCTGAAAACCAAAAGTCTCTTGCCATCTTTATAAAAACCTTTGAGCTTATGCACACTATTGATCTATTTTCTAGAGATGATTTCGTGCGTTCTATGTCTCGCTCTCATGAGGTAGGATGGGAAAAAGACTTTCTCAAAGATGTTCGCAAAAATCTTTCTGGAGATCGTGGTTATTTTATAGATGCAATCTTAAAACTCACGGAAGTGAGAGACCTTATTGATAATCACACGCCAAGAGATACTTTTACCCCACCTAGCCCTACGGTAAATGAGCCAGTTCAAGATATAAATACAACACCGCCTACTGAAAACGCATCCACAAATCCTACTGAAGTCATCGACAAACTTTCATCTATACTAGAACCTAATCAAGCTCAGCTCCTAAAAATACTCTCTTCCTTTATGAAATAAAGTTTTTATGAAATAAAGTTTTTATGAAATATTAAAAAGGAGGCTTTATATGGATCTGCTCAATCACCCTGCATTTGCCAATGCAGACAAAAGCTTTTTAATCTACCTACAAAAGACTCTAAACACGCTAACCTACAAAAGCGATATTGAGGTCATTGCTACACTAATGGCTATTTCCAATGAAGCCAATAAAAAAAATGTACAATTTACTCCAGAAATGCAAATTGCCCTCTTAGAATATCTTAAAGGGCGCCTGCCTGTTAATAAACGTCATCAATTTGAGGCAATGATTAAAACCTTTACCTCAGCTATGACCAAATCTAAGTAAATCTCATCAAATAAAAAGGCAAGTAGTTATGCCACTAAAATATGGTGCATAACTACCTGCCTTTTTATATTGGTAATACTGGCCCTATAGCAAAGCCCACTACACAACTTGCTAAAAATGTTAATGCTATAATAAAAATCACGAGCAATATATAACCCAAACTAAAAATACGGTGTTTCTTCTCTTTCTTCTGACTTACCTCCTCCTCTTTAGCTGGAGGTGATACGATTTCTTCACACACCATCTTCTCTTCCTTCTTACTTATAGTTTCTCTATAGGCTTCTTTTTCTAAGGTCTTAACAGGCTCTTCGCCTCTTACTTCCCTTTTACACTCATTACAATAACGTTGAATTTCACCTACGATTTCTTTACCACATCTTTTACAATTCATTACTTCTATTACCTCATTTATCTATACTCTCTTGTTACTATAATTTTGTTGCATTCTTTTCAAGTACCTTTGTAAAGTTAATCGTCGCCATCTTTACATGATCCTCAGCTTCCATAAGACTTACAAAATAATAACTCATATCACCAACATTTAAATTAAACGCATTATTTAAAATAAGATTATATGCATTCAATAATTCCTTATAACTTGTTATCACAGCTTTTCCTGTATCACTTTGTAAATACTTCTCTACCTCACTAATCATGCTCATATCTTGATTTAATCTTTGCCTTGCTGTTGTAAGCGTCTCGATATTATACTCCTTAATACCTGTTTGAATTGCTGCTCTATAGTAACTTACATTAATTTTTTCTTCTACTAATTCTATATAGTTTAAATCATTATGTAGCCTTTTTCCTACCTGTGTTGGCTCTGGTAAGCTAAAAGCACTTACTTTACTCATTACTAAACCTGTATCTGTTTGTACACTTGTATAACCAAACATCTTTTCAATTACATCTAAAGAAATATATGTTTGTCCATCCTTTTGAATCGGAATTGATTTACTGATGAAATAGCCCTTACTATTCTTTAAATACTGATTATTTCTGTTAACTGTTACGACATTGTTATTTTGTTTTAAAATAATATGCTCCTCTGTAACACTACTAATTTGTATACCTAGCATTTCGCATACTTTTCTTAAAGGATATAAAGCATGCTCCTCAGTATCTACTTGAGCCAACTGATTCTCTATAACTATATTTCTTACCCCACCATAAGTTACAGAACTCATTGTCAATGTACCTAGTAATATTCCAGTCAAGATTAGCTTTTTATTCACTTAAAATTCCTCCACTTTAGTTAATATATCTATCTCTCTCCACGTCCATACTACTATACACATACAGGCTAATCAATGACCCTCAAAAATATAATATTATTTCAATTATTTTTTATATTATTAAATATATGTAAACAAACCAAAAATTTAATCATCTCTTTAATTTGTTTCTCAATGACTTCACATGACCAGAAACTATGAACAACTTAAATTTATAAATGTGAAATCTATATAGAGAAAACAACTAAAAACTTGAAATATACATGTACATAAATTGTTTTCTCTCAATGATTTCACATGACTAAAAATCATGAATAACTTAAATTTATAAATGTGAAATCTATATTAAATAAAAGGCGTTGTATAAATTAATATACAACGTCTTTTATTTCATTTATTTTGCTACAAGGTTTACAATACGACCTTTAACATAAATTTCTTTAACGATAGTTTTGCCTTCTAATTTTTGAGCTACAAGTTCTTTTGCTTTTGCAATCGCTTCTTCTTGTGGTGCTTCTGGTGAAATCATCATACGTGCTGCGATTTTACCTGTAATTTGAACAGCAACTTCTACTTCGTCTTCTTTCATTTTTTCTTCGTCGAAGCAAGGCCATGTATTATCAAATACATCTCCTTCACCGCCAACTTTGCTCCATAATTCTTCACTTACGTGAGGAATGAATGGTGCTAAAAGAACGATAAGTGCTTTAAGTGTTTCGTTTGCAATACCGCCTTCTTTCTTTTGGATTTCAATGAATTTATTTGTATATTCCATGAAACCACTTACTACTGTATTAAGGTTGAAGCTTTCCATACGTACAGTAATATCGCGAACAAGTTTGTGACGAAGTCTTTCCATTTCTTTTGTTTCAGCAACTGGTGTATTTTCATCTACAAGTTTCCATACTTTATTGATGAAACGGTAAACCCCTTCAATACCTCTATCATCCCATTCAGAATCAAGTTCTGGTGGTCCGATGAAGAGTTCGTACATACGAAGTGAGTCACAACCATATTTTTCAACAAGCTCATCTGGAGAAACAACGTTTCCTTTAGATTTACTCATTTTAGCGCCAGCTTTAGTTACCATACCTTGGTTGAAGAGACGTTTGAATGGTTCTTCGAAGTCTACTACACCGATATCATATAAGAATTTAGTATAGAAACGTGCATAAAGAAGGTGAAGTACGGCATGTTCAATACCACCAACGTACATATCTACTGGTAACCATTTTTTCATATCTTCTTTGCTGATAAGTTCTTGTGTATTGTGTGGATTTGGATATCTTAAGAAGTACCAAGATGAACCAGCCCATTGTGGCATAGTGTTTGTTTCACGTTTAGCAGGACCACCACAACAAGGACAAGTTGTATTTACCCACTCTTCAATAGCTGCAAGTGGTGATTCACCTGTACCTGTTGGCTCATAGCTTTCTACATCCGGAAGACGTACTGGAAGATCTTCTTCTTTAACGCCTACAATACCACATTTATCACAGTGAACTACTGGAATTGGTTCTCCCCAATATCTTTGACGAGAGAATACCCAGTCACGAAGTTTATAATTAGTTGTTTTCTTACCGATATTTTTAGTTTCAAGGAATTCTGGAATAGCTTTTTTAGCTTCTTCAGATGGCATACCATTGAAATCACCTGAGTTAATCATTACACCAGGTTCTGTATAAGCTTCTGTAAGTTCTTCTTCTTCACCTGATTTAGAGATAACTTGGATAATTGGTAAGTCAAATTTCTTAGCAAATGCAAAGTCTCTATCATCATGAGCTGGTACACACATAATCGCACCTGTACCATAATCTGCAAGTACATAATCAGAAATCCATACTGGAATTTTAGCACCATTAAGTGGGTTAATAGCATATCTACCTAAGAATACACCTGTTTTTTCTTTATCTGCCATACGGTCTACTGATGATTTTGTAGACGCATCAAATACATATTTTTCAACTTCTGCTTTTTGTTCTTCTGTAGTAAGTGCCATTACTTTTGCATGTTCTGGCGCCATTACCATGAAGCTTGCACCGTAAAGTGTATCTGGTCTAGTTGTGAAAACTTTGATTTTTTCATCTGTGCCTTCGATTCCGAAGTCGATTTCAGCACCATAGCTTTTACCAATCCAGTCAGCTTGCATTTTTTTAACTTTTTCTGGCCAATCAAGACCATCTAAGTCATTAAGAAGTCTTTCTGCATAGTTTGTAATTTTGAGCATCCATTGACGAAGATTTTTCTTAGTTACTGTAGAACCACAACGTTCACAGCATCCTTCTTTAACTTCTTCATTTGCAAGACCTGTTTTACAAGATGGACACCAGTTGATTGGCATTTCTTTTTCATAAGCTAAGCCATTTTCAAACATTTTAAGGAAAATCCATTGTGTCCATTTGTAGAATTCTGGATCTGTTGTGTTAACTTCTTTATCCCAGTCATAAATTGCACTGATATCATGAAGCTGACGTTTGAAGTTTGCTACATTCTCAGCTGTAGCAATAGCTGGGTGTACTTTCTTTTGAATTGCATAGTTTTCTGCTGGAAGACCAAATGCATCCCATCCCATTGGATGAAGTACATAATGACCTTGAAGCATTTTATAACGGCTCCATACATCTGAAAGCACATAACCTCTCCAGTGACCTACATGAAGACCATTTCCTGATGGATATGGGAACATATCTAGGCAGTAATAAGGTTTTTTATCTGGTGTTTCAACGTTTACTGGATGTTCTTCCCAGTGTTTTCTCCACTTTTGTTCAATTTCTTTGTGATTATATTGCACTTTTCTTCTCCTCCTTTGTAATGAACGAAAACAATAAAAAAACCTCTCGCTTCTCAAATGACCTTCTAATGAAAGCACTTAAGAGACGAAAGGTTGTATTTCCGCGTTACCACTCTTATTTGCAATTTTAAACTTTGAACTTTTACTTATTAAAAATTCAATAATTTAAATTTGCACACTCATTCTTCTATAACGGGAAGTCCCGCCATGACCTACTACCATTTCAGCCTGGAACTTGGCGACGAGTTCATAAAAGCTTTCTACTATTTCACACCACCCAATAGCTCTCTGAAAAAAAGGACTCTTACTACTACTTCGCTTCATAGTCTTTAGTTTATAATATTTACTTAGGCAATTCTAACATATCATTTTATGAAAATCAACGACTTCCGCATATTTTTTACTTTACTTACCACATGTTGCCCTTACTTTACATTTGATGTATTATTCCCAGGCTTCTTCTTTTCTATACCATAACCTTGTAAAATCATTTCTATTTTTTCTGCTCCTTCGTCTGCTTTTCTCCCCTAGCTGCCTCACGCTGCTTCTTTCTTTTTAAAATAATATAAACTAGGATACCTACTGGTACTAAAATAACTAAGAACGGAATCAGTGCAATAATAAATAATGCCAATCCCTTAAAGATACGGATAACACCTTGAATAGACTCATTAAATGTTGCTTTGACTTGATCACCAAAAGTTTTAACTGGTTTAGTAACCTGTATCTTACCTACCTCTTGAATTTCTACCTCTATTGTGGACATATCCACTAAGCTATCATAACTTTGAAGTGTTCCCTTTAGAGACTCTATTTCATAAGTTACATCTCCTAGCTCCTTCTCAATCTCAAAAAGGTCTTTTAAATCGCCTGATTGCTCTAGCAATGCCAGTAAGTGCTCCTTCCTTATATTAAGTGCCTTCATTCGCGTTTCTGTATCCACATATTGACTTGTGATATCTTCACTATTAGAAGTTAAATAAGAAACATTCCCAAAGTCTCCTCCTTTATTCATAAATGTATCAAAAGATTTCTGCGGAATCCTGACTGTTAAACTAGCCGTTCTAGATGTTGTATAATCCTCATAAAAATCAGCACCTTGAATATTAGAGTTCTCAATATATCCCTTTAAAGATTGCACATACTCTGTAAGTTTATTGACACTTTCATTAAAATGCTCTGTTTGAATATGTATTGTTCCATTTTTAATAATCTTACGATTATAATCAATCTCTGTATTAATCTCCGGTACAGATGAGTTATCACCTCCCGCCTCATCACTTGTTTCTTCCGTAATTTCAGCATTTTCATATATACTACTATCCTGAGATGCTGTATAATTCTCTGTTACACCTGTTTTATCGCTACTGCTGCCACATCCTACAGTTAAACTTACCATTAACAACCCTAATAAAGCGCCACTTATTTTTCCCCATTGCCTCTTCATAACTGCTCTCCTTTTATAATTTAAATTTAATCTATACTATAGATTTCACATCTATATAGACTTCACATTTATAAATTTTAGTTATTCATGATTTTTAGTCATGTGAAATCATTGGGAGAATTCTATTTACCGACACGTATTCAAGTTTTTAGTTGGTTTCTCTATATATGACGTGTTTTATTTAAAATTGTTCCATTTTTTATTTTTTAAATTTTTATTAATTTCTTATAGATGCTTTATACCCCAAATTAACTATTAAATTATACAAAATGTTAGCCCTTGATTTTGTTAACCGTATTACAATTGACCTGAGAGAGTAAAAGTTTCGCCTAAACCACATATATCCTTCAAACAATTCCTCCTGATTCATATTTTTAGGACGAAACGCTACGCGCGTTTTTCCATTATAATATGACCAATCATGGGTTAATAATCTTCCTTCCTCTGGCAGCAATGTAGCATGAGGCCCCTCAAAAACCACTTTACTTCCTTTCTTTTGAAACCTTCGCGTAATCTCATAACAATGCGGTGCATTAGCTGTATTTACTGTCATGGCAACTAAATCAAATTGCCCCTCAAAACAGTGCCCTATTTTATATCTTTAATAGACAAACAAATATATCCCAAACCAATGCAGTACAGCACCCGCAAGTACAAAGAAATGCCAAATAAAATGGGTATACTTTTTACCTTTTGAAAAAGGAATCATTCCTACTGTATAAATAATTCCTCCTATAATAATAAACCAAAATAATGGTCTATCATTCTTTAGCCAATCTGGTATGAACATAAGCGCACTCCAACCAATTACAAAATATAAACTAAAATGTAACCACTGCAACCTGCCAGGTCCAAACACACCTATCATGGTAATCCCTAAAATAATCAGTCCCCACTGAACACAAAAAAGCACAATCCCTAATGTATTTCCCCAATATACCAGATATAAGGGTGCAAAAGTTCCTCCAATTAAAAGATAAATCGAAGAATAATCAAATCTTCTCCACAATCTTTTAACACCTGACCCACTTCTAAAAGCATGATATAAACAACTCATTAGCATCAACATCACTAAACTAATGCCATAAAAGCAAGATGCCATCACCTTTAAGCCTGTATCCGACTTAAGCAGTAGTAGTATCATCCCCGCAATAGCCAGCATTGCACCTACACCATGGGTTACTGCATTTCCTACCTCCTCTCCTAATGTTAAATGTGGTGGTTCATTTAATTGTCTGATATATTGTTTCTTTTTTTCCTTATCTATCTTTTGTTTTAATTCGCTAAGCTTGCTTTCCATACTACAGACTCTCCTTTTATTTACCTTTCACCTATTTTCACAATAGTTTTCACCATTTACTAAATTATACAACAATTAATCATATATTGCACCTATGATAAAAACAGCGGCACCTCAATTTAGAAGTACCGCTGTTTTTATCATCTTATTTATTAATTGCTCATCACTCTAAAGGTTTATAGCAGAACCACCAGTCATAACAGCAATTCTCTGTCTTATTCTTTTCTGCACCTTCAATAGTTGTTGCTGGTGGCACGATAACTTGGTCCCCAATAAGTTCATTGTTTGGCCAATTAGCTGGCATTGCAACTTTATGTTTATCCGCAATCTGGAGAGCTGCTAGCGCTCTTATGATTTCTTCCATATTACGCCCAACTTCTGATGGATAATATAAAATCATACGTATCGTTCCTGTAGGGTCTACAAAGAAAACAGCGCGAACCGTCTGAGTTGTTTTGGCACTATGTACCATGCCGAGTTCGCTTGCTACCTTCCCCATAGAATCTGCAATAATTGGAAATGGTATAGGTGTGCATAGATTTTGTTCAATCCACTCTACCCATTTAATGTGTGGCTGTACTTGATCTACTGAAAGACCTAAAAGTTCTGTATCTAACTGCTTGAAATTCTCATAGTTCTTAGCAAAAGACACGAACTCCGTCGTGCATACAGGTGTAAAATCTCCTGGATGACTAAATAAAATAAGCCATTTACCTAAATAATCATCTGGCAATGTCTTGTTACCCATAGTTGTCTGTACTTTCATCTTAGGCATTTTATCACCTATTGTAACACCTTTACATGGTTTCATATTCTCTTGCATCATTATGCATTTCATTCCCATATTCATATTGCCTTCAGACATCTTCTCCATTTTACTGCCTTTACACATCTCCGCTTTACTATACTTCTTATTTGGCTCGCACTTATTTGGCTCACACTTATTCATTTCCTTCTTTTCTTGCTTCTTCTCACACTCGGATTCTTTTCCTATCTTAGTAGACCAATCCGTATTCCAACCAAATTCTTGCTGCTTTCCTTCTTTTTTATTGTAATCCATATCTTTCATCTGCTTTTTATCTTGCTCTTGTTTTTGCTTCTTTTCTTTCTTCATAACACTTTCATCATCATTATCTGAATCGCATTTCCCCATGCTCTTAATACTATGCATCATGTTTTCACCTTTAAACTCGTTAGGTTCAATCACTTTTATCACACCTTTACTGATGAATTTACCACTAGCATATATATGATGAAAGTAGCTTTTCCTATGCCTCTAAGGGCTGACCCATTATTTTATCTTTCATTTGCTTTACTAGCTAAAGAAGCTTGATACCTTCCAATCATACCAATTACTAACCATCTAGGCAATTTGACAAATAGTTTATTACGAAATCCTGGTACGATGACACGCTTGCCTTTCATCAGTCCTTTATAAGCTGCCTTCGCCATAAATTCTGGTGACATCGCCATACGCGGATCTGCTTTACCTGCTACTTTAGCAAAATTTGTTTTGGTTGCACCTGGGCATAATGCTGACACTGTAATATTATATGGTTTTAATTCTAACCATAAGGCTTCTGAAAGTGATAGTACATACGCCTTAGTTGCATAATAAATTGCTGTATAAGGCCCCGGATGATAGGAGCCTGTTGAAGCTACATTTAGAATCTTACCTCTACCATTTTTCATCATTTCCCGGGAAAAATATTTAGTTAATAAAGTTAAATTTGTCATATTAAGTTCCATCATACTTAAGTCTTTTTCATATCCAGCCTTTACAAATTCCCCAACATAACCTACTCCAGCATTATTCACTAAAATTTCTACTTCAACACCTAATGCCTTTACTTCGTCATATAAGAAACTTGCACCATCTTCTTGTGCTAAATCGACTTTACATACATCAACTTTAATATTATATTTCGTCTCCAACTCGCTTTTTAATATATCCATTTTTTCTTTACTTCTAGCTGCTATAATCAAATCATATCCATGGTGTGCAAAGACCTTGGCAAGCTCCAAACCAATGCCACTTGAAGCACCTGTTATTAAAACACTCATTACTTTTCCTCCGCCTTCTTTACTCTCTTATAAAAATATTATAAGAGTTTTAAAGAGGTGTGACTAGGAAATTTTACGAAAGGGGTCTATCTATGAATTGGCTTAATAATATGGGAAACAAATTTAGAAGCTTTATGCAAGGGCGCTACGGAAGTGATCAACTTTGTCTTGCATTACTGATTGTTTCAATTCTCTTGTCCTTTTTATCACCACTTACAGGTTCACCAATTGTAGCAATCATCTCTTATATTCCACTTATTCTTTGTATTTATCGTATGTTCTCTAAAAATATCTCTAAGCGTTATGAAGAAAATCGCAAGTTCATGAACTTCTGGCACCCTATTTGGCAAAAGATTTTAGGTTTTAAAAATAAAGTTCAAAAAAAGGTAACACAACTTAAAGATAAAGACCATAAATATTACAAATGTCCTAACTGTAAAAAAACGCTCCGTGTACCTAAAGGACGTGGTAATATTCGTATCACTTGCCCAAAATGCCATCATGAATTTTCTAAACGTACTTAAATGGTATTGAAAGGCGGTAGCACTTTTACGCCACCACCTTTCAATACCATTTTTTCTAAAAACCGATTTACCTACATATATATTTCAAGCTTTTAGTTGTTTTCTCTATATACTTTAATCTATAATCAATACAAAGAATATTCTTATTATTTTTCCTACAAGGAGGTTGTATTATGCGTTTTAAAAAATTGCTTTGCGGTTGCCTTGCTTTTTCTTTGATGACACCTTATTTATTGGCGTCTTCCATTACTGTCAAGTTAAATACTCAACCCTTAGAACTTACAGAAGAGCCTATTTTTGTCGGTGAAAATGTGTATCTTCCTTTAAGAAGTTTTTCTGATGCTTTAGGTTATCATACACGCTATGATAAAGAAAAGGGCCAAATCATTATTTCAACACCTTCTGATATTGTCCTTACGCTCCCTATCCTCACTGCACCTTCTGGCAAAGGTGCTATCCTCAAAAATAATAAAGCTTACTTACCGCTTCGTATGGTTTCTGAAGGTCTAGGCTACAATGTCTCTTGGGATGGTAAATCTCAAACGGTCGCACTGTCTAAAGCCTCAGCAATCTCAAAGACTAACATCCAACAAATAGCTTTAGATGTAGCCGAATGTATTAAAAATAAAAAGTTTGAGCCTATTGTCGCCCTATTTGATTCTACCCTTTCAGCCTCACTTACTACCGAGGATCTAGAAAATGTCTTTGCGCAGCTAGAATCTGTCTTAGGGCCTATTCAGTCTTATAGCTATCTCCAAACTGGCAGCTTTGATAACTATGAAGAAGGCGATGTCTTATTAAAATATGCACAAACTACTGTCAGCCTTGCTGTAGTTATTAATGAAGAAAAACAGATTAGCGGTATTCATACCAATCAATATACACCAAAAATAAACTTACCTGCAGGTGCCGTAGAAAAAGAAATTACATTTGGCGCAGACTCTGCTTATCCTTTAACAGGTACATTAATACTGCCTAATAAAGAAGGCAATTATCCAGTTGTTGTCTTAGTTCATGGTTCTGGTCCTCTTGACCAAGATGAAACAGTCTATAATACAAAATTCTTTCGTGATGTAGCTTATGGGCTTGCCGAAAGAGGCATTGCAACTTTCCGCTATGACAAACGTACTTTTACATATGCAGAAGAATTAACAGGTAGCACAACACTTACACTGGATGAAGAAGTTATCGACGATGCACTCGCAGCCATTGATTTAATGGGGCAAACAGAACATATCAACTCAAATCAAGTCTATGTATTAGGCCATAGTCTTGGTGCAATGCTCGTTCCTATGCTCAATGAAAAAACTACTCATGTAGCTGGATATATTATGGCCAGTGCACCTGCTAGAGCCCTGCCTGATGTTGTACTTGAGCAGTACAAATATTTAACATCACTTGATACTACCTTATCTGAAGCTGATAAAGTTGGCTATATGGAACAAGTTCAATATTTTGTAGATGCTGCTAAAAATGCTACCGTAAGCACTGCTGGTGATACATTAGGTCTTGCAGGCTTCAATGACCTCTTCTGGGCTGCTCTTAATACCTATGACCAACAAGCTAAAGCCCAAAAAATCTCTGTACCAACCTTAATTACACAAGGCGAAAGAGACTATCAAGTAACCATGGAAGACTTCAACCTTTGGCAAGAAGCACTTAAAGATTTTGATAACTTCACCTTTAAATCTTACCCCAGCCTTAATCACCTTTACGTAAGCGGTAGTAAACCCAGCACGCCTGATGAATATTTATTTGATAGTTTTGCAGATACAACTTATATTAATGATATTGCCACATGGATTAACTCACCAAACAAATAATTTGCCTTTTCTAGGTCTATTTAAACTCACTATCATAAAAAGCCTATTACGAAACTAATTTCGCAATAGGCCTTTTTACTTAATTTATTAATTTATTATAACTCACTAGTCAGTAACTGCATCAGTTCATCTTCTGATAAGCCACTTAAATTATTTTGAGCCTGGCCGCTCATAACTTGTTCAATGAGCTCTTTTTTCTCCTCTTGCAAGGCAATAACACGCTCTTCAATCGTTCCTTCAGCAATAAGCTTAATAACTGTTACAACCTGCTTTTGACCCATACGGTGCGCTCTATCACTTGCTTGATTTTCTACTGCCGGATTCCACCATGGATCAAAGTGAATAACTGTGCTGGCACTTGTTAGATTAAGCCCTGTGCCACCTGCTTTAAGTGAAATTAAGAATACTCTTTTATTTGGGTCTTCATTAAACGCATCTACAAGCGCTACACGCTGCTTAGCTTCAGTCTGACCATCTAAATAACTATAACTGATATCAGCTTCTTCCAAGCGCTCTCTAATTTCACCAAGTACTGTTGTAAATTGTGAGAAGATAAGTACCTTTTGGTCAGCTATTTCTTCAAGCAGGTTCATTAAGTAATCTAACTTCGAATTTCTGCCTTTATATTGTTTCACCATACGTTCTGGCACCAAGCAGATTTGACGAAGCTTTGTTAAATATGCAAGCAGTGCCGCGCGGTTTGCTTCATCTACTTGAATTTTTTCCTTAATGAGCTTTTTCATCGCTGCATAAGCTCTTTGATGATACGGGTCAAGAGTAACTACAACCTTCTGTTCAATCTTATCTGGCAATTCATCTAATACTTCCTTTTTTGTACGTCTTAGCATAAAAGGACTAATCAGACTTCTAAGCGCCTCAATTTGTGGCGGTTCAGTCATAAAGATATTTTGGAAACGCAGTGAATTATATAAATACCCTGGCATAATAAAGTCCATAATAGACCATAATTCCATTAAATTATTTTCCATAGGCGTTCCTGTTAAAGCAAAACGTACTTTACTTTTTACACCTTTAATCGTTTGTGTAATCTGAGATTTAGCATTTTTAATCTGCTGTGCTTCATCTAAAACGCAGTAATCAAAAACCATATCTTCATAGTGAGCTTCATCATTTCTATAAGTCCCATAAGTCGTTAGTAAAATATCATACTCATTATGTTCGGCTAATACTTTTAAACGTTTTTCCCTGCTACCATGCACAATACCTACTTTTAAAGAAGGTGCAAAGCGTTCAATTTCATTTTTCCAGTTGTAAACAAGGGCAGTAGGCGTAATAACTAAACTTTTCGTCCCTGACTGTGCTGCTAAGAAAGCAATCATTTGCAGTGTCTTTCCGAGACCCATTTCATCTGCTAAAATTCCCCCTAAGCCATAACGTGCTGCAGTTACCAAAAAGTCAAACCCCTCTTTTTGATAACTCCTTAAAGTATCCTCCAGGTAAGCTGGAACACTTTCATTTACTTTCGTTTTCACTAGTTTTTTAAGGGCTGTTTTAACATTATCTTTTCCTTCTACAAAATCCATTTCTTCCAGCTGGTCAGCTAGAAATAATGCCTTTTGCTCTGGAATTTTAATTTGTTCAATTTCATTATAAACACCCAAAATATCAATTAGTGATAAAGCTTGTTGTAATTTTTCTTCCTCTAGATTTAAATAATGCCCATTACCTAAATAAAATAATTTCTTACGTTCTTTGTAGGCTGTAAATATTTTTCGATATTCACTTTTTGGTACACCTTCTATTTCAAAGCCCATACCAAAATACCCTTTTTTCAGGCTCCCCATAGTCATATAGATATTAGGCGTTAAAATTGACTGTTCATCCGGCTCAGTATTTTTCTGCTTTAATACATTGAGTCCCTTATAAGCTACTGCCACTACATGTGCACAAATATTAGGTCCTACATGCTCTGCTAACATATTATGACAGTCACAGCTACTTTCAATAATGCGTCGTCTCAATAAATCTACACTTATCATACAGCTATATGTTTGTCTGCGATACTCATCATGCACATTACCATAAAATAAAACTTCTTGGCCACGTTCTTTTGCATAAGCTTCTGTCACTACATTATTCTTGTACATCGCCACACCGCTGTCAAACTTCCCCCGCTCTGTATTCTCCTTTAAAACTTGTTTAATCCATTCCATCCTTGCACCTCTTTTCTTCTGTTATCACAATAAATACCCCATGAACACACATAGGTTCATGGGGTTAACTGCTTTTCATTTTCTACTTGACTATATTCATTATACTATAGTATTTCCCTTTCTGCAATTTTTATGCGCTATAAATCCCTTCTTTCCCTTTACTTTAGGCTCTAGCTGCAATCACTTTTTCTTGAATATCCTGAGGTGCCTCTTCATAACGCTCAAAATTATATGCCACCTCACCCCTACCTTGGGTCATAGACCTTACATCTGTAGGATATGAATAAAGCTCTGCTAATGGAATCTCTGCCATGATTTTTTGTTTTTTACCAACAATATCTAAGCCCATCATGCGGCCACGACGCTTTTTCAGATCCCCTAAAATATCTCCTGTATATTCTTCAGGTACAACAATCTCTACATGGGCAATAGGCTCCAATATAATTGGCTTTGCCTTAGTAATGCCTTCTTTAAAAGCAATAGTTGTCGCCATCTTAAATGCCATTTCCGAAGAATCTACTGGATGGTATGAACCATCTAATAATATAGCCTTTATTCCTACTACTGGATAGCCTGCTAGAACTCCCCTTGAAACACATTCTTCTAGTCCTTTTTCTACTGCTGGGAAGTATTGTTTAGGGACAGAACCTCCGAAAATTTTCTCCTCAAAGACATATGGCATATCTAAATCCCCTGAAGGCTCAAACTCCATCACCACATCTCCATATTGGCCATGGCCACCTGATTGTTTCTTATGCTTACCACGTACATTGGCCTTCCCTTTAATCGTTTCACGATACGGCGTAGTTGGGTTTTGAATATAAACTTCTACCTTGAACTTATTTTTAAGCATGCTTATAATCACATCTATCTGCTGTTGGCCTATGGCATCGATAATTGTTTCATGCGTTTCCCGATCATACTCCACACTAAAGGTATGATCTTCTGACATCAATTTATAAAGGCTGGTAGACATTTTTTCTTCATCGCCTTTGCCTACTGGGAAAACAGCCATCTTAACGAATGCTTGTGGAAATGTAATATCAGGATAAACTTTATTAAATCCTTTTTCAGCAAAGGTATCCCCTGTTTTTGGCGTTTTAAGTTTAGGAACAGCGCCAATATCTCCAGCACAAAGTTCTGCTACTTCTTTTTGCTCTTTACCACATAACACATAAATATGTGCCATACGCTCGCTATCACCTGTCTTAGGATTATATAATGTATCCTCCGTCTTTACTTTACCGGATTTTACTTTAAATAACGAAAACTTTCCAATGAAGGGGTCAACTAAGGTTTTAAAAATAAATATGGAACTAGGTTCTTCATCCGTACATGCTACTTCTTCAATCTCCTCAGTCTCTACATTTTGTGCTACAGCCTTCATGCGTTCATCCGGTGATGGGAATAATGAAATGATAGTGTTCATTAAAACTGTAACTCCTGTACCATTTAGACTGCTGCCACAAAGCACAGGGACTATCTCACCGCTTACAACACCTTTTTTAAATGCCTCCTCTATTTCTTCTTCCGTTAATTCTTCTTCTGCAAAATACTTTTCCATCAATGTCTCATCTGTCTCAGCTACAGCTTCTAAAATCATTGTCCGAACTGATTTTATCTCATCTTCTAAATGAGTAGGGATAGGGCAATCTACTACTTTAGAACCATCAAATTTACGCCCTATCATTTTAAGTACATGAACATAACCTACGAATTGTCCCTCTTCATACCAAGGCACTTGAATCGGCGCAATACTGCTTCCAAACTTCTGTTGACAATTTTGTAGTAGGCCTTCAAAATCTTGATCCGGTGCGTCCATTTCTGTAATAAATATCATCTTTGGTATGCCAGCTTCCTCAGCATATTCCCAAGCTTTTTCAGTACCCACTTCTATGCCTTGTGAAGCTTTTACCACAATAAGTGCACTATCTGCTACACTCATAGCTTCTTTTACGCCACCAACGAAATCAAAATATCCAGGAGTATCTAACACATTGATTTTATGGTCTTGCCATTCAATAGGGACTATAGATGTTCGAATCGAAAACTTACGCCTTATCTCCTCTTGCTCAAAGTCAGAAACAGTATTTCCTTGTTCCACCCTTCCCATCCTATTAGTTACCCCGGCATTAAAAAGCATTGATTCTACCAAAGTCGTCTTGCCACTACTGCCGTGCCCAATTAAGGCAACATTCCTAATGTCCTTTGTCTCATATATTTTCATACAAAACCCCTCCTTCGGTAAGATATTTCATTGGATGAACTATCTGTTACTTACATATTTATTTTAAGGCGTCTTGTAAAATACCACTTTTTAGAAATATTTCCTTAAATTCATATCTTGTTTCATTTCTTATTGTCTTTCCTTACCATATAGCTCAAGCTCCTCATATTAATTTTCCTGTCATAATGTATACATTTTGTTAAAAGTTTGGACATATTATTTATGCATAATAATAAGCACAAATTATTAACATTCATAGATTTTAACCATCCATTGTTTTGGGATGATATGCAATCATTTATATATTACATCAGAAAGGACTACTGGTATGAACCTCAAATCAATAACAACTACCTTCTTAGCGTTTATGATAGCTTTATTGATAACAATCAGTCTTGTGTTCCTAATAACAAGCACTAAAATTATAGAAAAGAGACTTACTTCTGATTACATAGTAAACTCTTCCGAACAAATGGCCCTAGTTGCTCAATCCATCAGTAAATTTTACTTTCGAATTAATGAAGATCTTGATTTATTTGCAAACCATCCTTCACTCACATCACATAGCAGTAAATCCTCTCCTGAATTAAATCAATCCATCTACTACTTATTGACCCAATATGCTACTAATCATTCCGGAATTCAATCAGTTTATTTTTTAACTCCAGATGGCACTCAGGTTCAGTGGCCTATTTCAGATCTAGATAGTCCCTATAAAACTACATTAAATACGCTTATTACCTATTTTCAGTCTACAGGTAATAACGTTTTTAAATCACCACCTCATCTAGACACGAGAAATAATGCTATTATTAGTCATATATCGCCTGTTTATAATCCTGATGGAGATATATTGGGCATTATTGGTATAGATGTTTCACAGACTTATCTGAGCGAATTATTATCTACAAAAATAACTATTAGTGATACTGGGTTCTTTATGTTATTTGATGTTACTGGACTAATCTTAGCAGATAGCAAGAGTCCTGAAAATGTACTTAAATTCATGTCTGATTTAAATATTTTTCAGTTAGATACACTTGACATACTTACCAAAGATACATTAACTAGCCTTGAACTATCCATCGACAATAATATTTATGTCAGCAGTATTGTTCAAGTTCCTTATACCAATTGGTTTATCATGTCACTCCTTTTAAAATCAGAATTATTGGGACCTATTTCTCAAGTCATTCCAATATTTGCTGCTATATTCATCTTACTGCTTTTAATCTCTTGCAGTTTAATGATCTTTGCAACAAAAAAAATATTACATAAGAAAACACCGCCTGATACATGGCATTTGCATGATTATAATCAAGCCTTTGGCGCCACTAGCCAGTCTCTAGAGTCAGATTGTGACTTAAAAGATATATCTGATTTATTTGGAAAAATGACTTCACGCACAACCCCTTCCGAGGATATATAATATCTTAAATTAGGCCCCAAAGACTGCGTCTGTCTAAAACGTTAGTATGTCTCTTAACTCACAAAAAGGCGGCGGTGCTTTTGCACCACCACCTTTTTATTTATGCTTATCTCTTGTAAAAAGCCATCCGATAAAATCAATTAGAAAACTGAGTGCAAAAAGTAAAACGACTACAAGTATAGCAAAAACTATAAATGTTACTATGATTCTCACTTTTAACACCTTCTTTATAAGAGATAGATATTATTTTATATGCGGCTTATACCAATTTTATATCAAGATTATACGTATAGAAGAGATTTAGGTGCTCTCCATAAGACCACTTACTAGACTTAATCTACATAAACCGCCTTTATAACTTTCTACAACTAGCCATTTGCAGCGACTTCATACCTATTGCTAGGTATAGGCAATTTCAAGGTCTTTAAATTAGCATCTACCTTTAACTACATTTATTTTTCAGCTTGTAAAACGGCTTTATTTGCTTTCTCAGCTTTCATTAACATCACATAATATCCCCCTTCATAAAGAAGCATACAACTCCAGCCTATCAAGCAAGCATACGCTGCACCATTTAGTCCAATCCTTGGTACTAATCCAAAGACAACTATCACTCTTATGGAAATTTGAATCAATGTCCCTATTAAGGTCACTCTCATCTTTCCAATACCACGAAAATAACCTTGCATCCCATTTGTAAAACCAGGTAACAAATAAAAGAATGCCATAATCGTCAAATACTGCACACCAATAGTTATCATCTCTGCACTTTTCTCTGAAGCAAACAGCTTCATAATAGAAGTTTTTAAGAGCAATGTAGCCATACAGATAAGTACCCAATAGCATGCTTCTAACATAAGCCCTACTCTTAAAGTTTCCCTAATCCTATCCTCATTCCCCGCACCTTTATTCTGCGCAATACACGTCATCATGCCATGTGATATGCTTTGCTCTGGAATACAGGCGAAATCATCCACCCTATTTACTGCATTAAAGGCTGCAATAGCACTAATTCCTTGTGTATTAATGACACTTTGAATAAAGACCTTGCCAATTGGCTGACAAGATTGCTGCAATGCTGTTATAGAACCACTCTGAATAGTTTCACGCAATAATTTCTTATCTATAATGAATTCTGATGGCTTAATCTGTAACTCTGGCACTTTCATATATACATAACCGAAGCATAAAATAGCTGATACACCTTCAGCTATAACTGTTGCCAATCCTGCACCCACAACTCCCATATGTAAACCATATATAAATAATATATCAAGTCCGGCATTCAGAACTGAGGCTATGGCTAGAAACTTAACTGGTGTCTTAGAATCACCAACACTTCTAAGCGCCGCCGACATGACATTATATTGAAATGTAAATAAAAAACCTATAAATATAATCCTTAGATACGTATTGGCAATCCCCATAATTTCAGCCGGCACATTCATCAGTTTCAAAATATGTCCTGATAAAGCCATCCCTACTAAAAATACAACGAAAGAACAAATCCCACCAAAAACAATGGTTGTCGACACTTCCCGTTTCAAATTTACAATATCATCCGCTCCATAAAACTTACTCATTAATACAGAGGCGCCAATGCCAATCCCTGATACGCCCAATATCATAATCGTCATCACTGGATTTGCTGCCCCAACAGCTGCTAACGCTTCCTCTCCAGCATATTTTCCAATAATGATAGAATCTACTGCATTATACGTCAGTTGAAAAAAATTTCCTAATATCAATGGAATCGCATATGTAAGTAAATGTCTTGCAATATTTCCTTCTGTCATTTTACGCATAAATCAACCTCTTCTGCTTTAATAGTTTAAATTTTCTTCATGAGTATATATTAGCAATCATTCTACAAGTTGTAAAACAATAAATTATTTAGACTTCTATTTACCGTGTTACTTTGTCGCATCTTTTAATACAACTTTAAAAAGGCGCAGCCTATATGATTTCTCTTATAGTCTACGCCTTTTTATAATTTAATTCTTTTTATTTTTAAAATGCTTACATCTCTATTGTAATTTCATTTTCATCATTTAATTTACTAGCTAAAATGTAATTGCTCTCTAATTTTTCACCATTTAAGTAGCAAGCTTTTACGCCACCTTCTGCACCATTTGGATTATTAACTATGATATGAAGTTTTTTACCACGGAAAACTTTATCCATTGTGAATCCTTTCCAATCACTTGGAATAGCTGGTGCAATTTTAAGTCCATTAAGGTCAGGGCGAAGGCCTAATATACCTTCTACGCATCCTACCATAACAGT
The DNA here is from genome assembly GCF_982396655.1 of Cellulosilyticum sp. Lineage (NCBI taxonomy): Bacteria > Bacillati > Bacillota > Clostridia > Lachnospirales > Cellulosilyticaceae > Cellulosilyticum > Cellulosilyticum sp. The sequence goes on from NZ_CEVXFV010000023.1 coordinate 42,866, forward strand.
AGATGCTGTACCTGTAAGCCAGTGAACATGTGAACGACCTTCAAATGGGCTTTCTGTGCTTTCTGTAAATTGACCATGTACATATGGTTCAAGAACACGTACATCCGCATTGTCGTTTTGCGCTGCTGGTGCACTTTCCATGAAATATTCAAATGCACGATTACCATGTTCCATTAAAGATTCAGCTAAAATAATCCAACCTTGTGGTTGTGAGAAGATTCCACCATTTTCTTTTGTTGAACCATTGAAAAGAAGCGCTAATGCACCATCAAAAGCATGTTCTTTATAAGATGGCGCCATAACACGTACACCAAATGGTGTATTTAGCTCTCTATGTACTGATTCAAGTGCTTTTTCTGCTTGTTCTTTTGTAGCAAGGCCACTGATAACAGCCCAAGATTGTGGATTAAGCCACATACTCGCTTCTAAGTCCTTTTTAGAACCAATAACTTCTCCATCTTCTTTGAAACCACGGATGAAACGGTCATCTTCCCAACAGTTATCTTGAATTGTATCACCCAGCACTTTTTGAACTTCATCTAAGTATGCAATATACTCTGTATCATTTAAATCCTTCGCAAAGTCACGAAGCACACTCATTGCATAATAAAGCTGAAAAGCTACGAATGTAGATTCACCTTTTTTACCAAGTCTTAAGCAGTCATTCCAGTCAGCATGCAAACCCGCTGGCATATGATGGCTACCAAGGCGTTCCATAGAGAAATTAATTGCACGTTTTAGATGGTCATAAACTGTGCCCTCATCTTTATTTGCATAAGGAATGACTTCTTTGATAAAGTCTTTATCTCCTGATTCACCAATATATTTTAATATAGTTGGGAATAACCATAAGGCATCATCTGCGCGATATGCAGGGTGACCTGTTGCTTGTACATACGACATATCATCTGGTGTATCTTCATGCCCGGCATTATGATTAAATTTAACAAGTGGTAATCCACCACCATTATCAACTTGTGCAGATAACATAAATTTAATTTTTTCTTTTGCCATGGCTGGGTCAAGATGAATGATCCCTTGAATATCTTGAACTGTGTCACGGTAACCGTAACCATTTCTAAGGCCACAGTAAATGAAAGATGCAGCTCTTGACCAGATAAATGTAATGAAACATTGATAGGCATTCCATGTATTAACCATATTGTTAAACTCACTACTTGGCGTCTTAACAACAAGGTTGCTAAGTTTACCATGCCAATAAGCTTTAAGTTCTTCTAATTCTTTGTCCACTGTACCCAAGTTTTCATAACTTGCTAAAATCTCATTAGCTTCTTCATCATTTTTTTGACCAAGTACAAAAGCGATTTCTTTTGTTTCTCCTGGTGCTAATGTCATTTTAGTTTGAAGGGCACCACAGCCATTGCTGTTATAGTTAAGTGTATTGTCACATTCACCTTTTTCTACAGCAATAGGATTGCCATAGCTACGATAACGTCCAATAAAACTTGCTTTATCACCATTATAAGAAGCAACTGGTGAACCCACGAGGCCTAAGAAACGTTCATTGTGGTTGCTACCATTGCAATCTTTGTGACAGTTTTCATTAATTGTTTGAAGGATTTTATTACCTTTAAAATATGTACGTGTAATAAATAAAGTATATTGTAAGTTAACTTGGTCATTTTCATAGTTGTTTTCATTAGTAAATTCGGCATAACCAAATACAGAAAGATTTCTAGGTTTATCACTTGTATTCGTCACTTTCACACGCCATACTTCATAAGTTTTGTTAAGAGGTACATAGTATAAAGCTTCTGAATGAATACCTACATAATCAGCTTTAATATTTGTATAAGCTGTTCCATGATGGCACTCACTTTTATAAACATCAAGACTTTTACCTACTGGTTGCCAAGATGCTGACCAGTAATCATTTGTGTCATCATCTCTTAAATAAATGTAGCGGCCTGGCTTATCTTCTTGATTAAAGATATAACGTAAGATACGGCCATTAGCACCACTTTTTACGAAACTATAACCACCAGCATTATGAGATACAATTGCACCATACTCAGGTGAGCCTAAATAATTTGCCCAAGGTGCTGGCGTGTTAGGATTAGTAATAACATACTCTCTGTTTTTTTCATCAAAGAAACCGTAATTCATAATCAACCTCCATTAGTTTATTGACTTTTAACTTACTATAGATTTCACATTTATCAATTTTAGTTATTCATATAGATTTCACATTTATAAAATTTAGTTATTCATAGTTTTAGTAATGTGAAATCATTGAGAGAAACCCATTTACCTAGATGTATATTTCAAATTTTTACTTGGTTTCTCTATAGTTTTTAGCAATGCGAAATAATATATTTTATTTTCTTTATTTTATTATTATTTTCACAATATATCAATAGATATAACTTAAAAATTTTATTTTTAATCTATGGCTAACTTAAAAATAACTAATTTTATTAGTAAAATTAGACAAAAAATATCCCTTTACGAATTTTTCATAGTAAATCAACTATTTTTCAAAACAAAAAAAAGACTACCACTAAAGTTATAAATAATTTTAGTGATAGCCTCTTCATATTCATTAAGATTGTTTTAATAAAATCTTTACTCTATTTCCTTCTAGTAAAGTGGATATTTAGCAAGTAAAGCCGCCACACGTTTTGTACATTCTTCTTTGTTTGCTTCAAAGTTAGAAAGTGTAAGGAATATAATTTCTGCAATTTCATCCATATCTGATTCGACCATACCTCTTGTTGTGACAGCAGGTGTTCCAAGTCTTACACCACTTGTTACAAATGGAGAAGCTGGATCAAATGGAATTGTATTTTTATTACATGTTACACCAATTTCATCAAGCATATGTTCTGCTTCTTTACCTGTTACATTAAGGCTTCTTACATCTAAGCTCATAACGTGATTATCTGTTCCACCAGATACGATACGTAATCCTCTATTCATTAAGCCATTTGCAAGTGCTTGTGCATTTTTGATAATTTGTTCTTGATAAGCTTTAAATTCTGGTTCAAGTGCTTCTTTAAAGCTTACAGCTTTTGCAGCAATTACGTGCATTAATGGGCCACCTTGAATACCAGGGAAAATTGCTTTATCAATAATTGGTGCAAATTCTTTTGAGCAAAGAATCATACCACCACGAGGTCCTCTAAGTGTTTTATGTGTTGTAGTTGTTACAAAGTGTGCATATGGTACTGGGCTTGGGTGAAGTCCTGCAGCTACAAGTCCTGCAATATGTGCCATATCTACCATAAGGTATGCGCCAACTTCATCTGCAATCTCTCTAAATTTCTTAAAGTCAATAATACGAGAATAGTTACTTGCACCTGCAATAATCATTTTAGGTTTATGTGTGATTGCAAGACTTCTAACAACATCATAATCGATTGTCTCTGTTTCTCTATCTACTTCATAAGATACGATATTGTAGTGTTTACCAGAAATATTAACAGGGCTACCATGTGTTAAGTGGCCACCATGGCTAAGGTTCATCCCCATTACAGTATCTTCTGGTTTAAGTACAGCAAAGAATACTGCTTGGTTAGCTTGTGAACCTGAGTTTGGTTGTACGTTAGCATGTTCAGCTCCAAAAAGCTTACAAGCACGGTCTCTTGCTAAATCTTCTACTTTATCAACAACTTCGCATCCACCATAGTAACGTTTGCCTGGGTAACCTTCTGCATATTTATTGGTAAGTGTGCTTCCCATAGCTGCCATTACAGCTTTTGATACAAAGTTTTCTGAAGCAATAAGTTCAATTTTATTATTTTGTCTATTTGTTTCCTCTACAATAAGTTCTGCCATTTCTGGATCTACATTTTTTAACTCGTCTAATGAATACATTTAAGCCTCCCATGATTTTTCAATTTATTTTTTGATTTATTTTCTAATTTATTTTTTAATACTTATGTTTATTACACAACATGCTTTTCTCATACCTATTTCCTTAATATGACATGTTTTTACTGTAGCTATACCTCTATTTGTTCAAATATGCTGCATATCCTCTTCTTACAGCTTCTTTGTTCATTTCAATAGTATGTGGTGGTACAGTTTTCTCTACAAGTTCTTCCCACTCTTCAAGTAGATCTCCAACATAAGCTGCATAAGCTCCTATCATAATCATATTGACCACTCTGACGCTACCTAACTCCTCTGCTATAGATAAGGCATCCATTAAACAAATATTTTTGCAACTTGCTTTAAGTGTTTCTTCAATATGAGCTGGATATGGTTCTACACCCATAACAACTGGCATTGGATCGATTTCTTGTGTATTTACAATGAGTACACCATCTTCTTTTAAGAAAGGTAAATATCTTAAGGCCTCTAACTTTTCAAAAGCAAAGATGATATCCGCTTCTCCAAGCTCTACAAGGGGTGAATGTACAGCTTCACCATATTTTACTTGCATGACAACACTTCCGCCACGTTGTGACATACCATGTACTTCTGACATTTTTACATCATAATTCTTAGATAAGGCATAGTTTCCAATGATACGTCCTGTTAAAAGGGTTCCTTGACCACCTACACCTACGATTAATATATTTTTAGTCATCTTAGTTTACCCCCTTGCTAATGGCACCTTTTGGACAGACTGTTGCACATACACCACAGCCTGCACATAAAGCTGTATTGATTGTTACTTTCTTATCTCCTTTTTGAATAGCTGGACAACCAAGTTTTAAACAAGCACCACAGCCTACACATTTATCATGGTCTACATTGTGTACTGGCCATTTTTCTTTAATAATTAGTTTACATGGTGCTTTTGTTATAATAACAGATGGTTCCTCTTTAGCTGTTTCTTCTCTAAGGGCCTTTTCTACAGCTTTCATATCATAGGCGTTCACAGTAACTACATTTTCAATACCTACTGCCTTGCAAAGTGTTGGGAGATCTAAGGCATAAGTTTGTTCACCTTTTAAAGTTTTGCCTGTACCCGGGTTTTGCTGATGACCAGTCATCCCTGTAATGGAATTATCTGCGATAATAATTGTTGAAACACCTTTATTATACACGATATCTACAAGTCCTGTAATTCCTGAATGAATAAATGTAGAATCTCCGATAATTCCGACTACATTTTTAGTAAATTCTGTACCTCTTGCTTTTTCCATACCGTGAGCCATGCCAATACTTGCCCCCATACATACACAAGTATCAATAGCGCCATGTGGAGGAGCTGCCCCTAATGTATAACAGCCGATATCACCTGTTACAGTAAGTTTAAGTTTATTTATAACTGTATAAACGCTTCTATGTGGACATCCAGGACAAAGTACGGGTGGCCTAACAGGTAACTTTTCTGCTTCTCTAAAGCTTGGCACATCCATACCAAATGCTGTTTTAAGTTGTCTTACAGTGATTTCACCTTGTCTGCCAAAAATTTCTTTACCTTTAGCCTTAATGCCTGCTGCTTTTACTTGTTCTTCAATAACTGGCTCTAATTCTTCTACTATGTAAATTTCATCTAAGCCTTCTGCAAATTGTTTAATCGCTTCAATTGGCAGTGGATTTAGCATTGCAAGCTTCATAATATTAGCTTTAATACCTGTTTCCTTTACATATTGATAACAAATACCACTTGTGATAATACCAATTTTACTATCTGTCTTTTCAATGCTAAAAAGACCTAACTTTTCTGCATCTTGACTTAATCTATTCATACGTTCTTCTACGACAATATGTCTTGGCTTAGCATTCGCTGGTGTCATAACGTATTTTTTAATATTTTTTTCATATGGTTTAAGTGTATAAGCCTCTTTTTCACCAAGCTCTACGATACTTTGTGAATGCGCAACTCTTGTTGTAAGTCTTAAGATAACTGGCGTATCATAAGCTTCACTAATTGCCATTGCTTTTTTTACATACTCTTTACACTCTGTACTGTTAGATGGCTCGATTACTGGAACATTTGCTGCTCTTGCAATCATTCTTGTATCTTGTTCATTTTGTGAACTATGCATACCAGGATCATCTGCTACAAAAGCCACAAGACCACCATTTACCCCTGTGTAAGCAGCTGTAAAAAGGGGATCTGCTGCAACATTTAAGCCAACATGCTTCATAGCTACAACAGATCTTGCACCTGCAATACTACTTCCAATAGCTACTTCCATAGCCACCTTTTCATTCGGTGCCCATTCTGCATAGATATCTTCATATTTTGCAATGAACTCTGTAATCTCAGTACTTGGTGTTCCTGGATAAGCTACAGCAACCGTTGCACCTGCTTCATAAACGCCGCGAGCAATCGCTTCATTTCCAAGCATCAACTTTTTCATCTTATATCTCCCTCATTTCCTTGGTTATTTGTTTAAAGCTGGTTTTGACTTTCTAATGCAATTTATACATATCATATCATCATTATTCTGTATATTTCAAGCTTTTATATATAAATGTAGTTTTTTAAATATTTTTGGCACATCTAGGCTATAGCTTTACACTCATTTTTAAGACGTGTATACTGTTTTTTAATCATAAGATTACTTATGCTTTTTACAAGTAATTTTTCTTAAATTGCATATACTCTACATAGAGTAATGAAGTAAATTTTTAAACAAAACATCTTACAAAAGGAGGAATAAAAGTGCCTGAATTTCATCTTCACGAACGCATTTTAAACTTCGCTGTCTACACAGGGGAATTCATGTTAAAAAGTGGCGCCGAAACTTATCGCGTAGAAGATACTATTACCCGTATTCTAGAGGTACATAAATATAGAAATGTTGACACTTTTGTTATTCCAACAGGCATTATGGTCACCATTAATGATGATTCCTTTGCTATGATTACAAAAGTTGTTCGTGTCAAACACAGAAGTACACGTCTTGATAGAATTGAACTTATAAATCAACTCTCAAGAGATTATGTTGATGGAAAGTTAGACCTTCCTACTGCGGAAGCTCGCTTGGAAGAACTTAAAAATATGCCTAGCTGTTATTCATCTCAAACCGTTATCTTTTGGATTGGCGTCAGCTGTGCTTTCTTCTCTATTATGTTTAAAGGAAATCTTCTAGACTTCTTCCTCTCATTTTTCGTAGGCGCTGGCGTCGGATTTTTACAATCTCTTTTAGGAAAAAAAGGACTCGTTAATTTCTTTAACTTATTCTTATGTTCTATATTTATTGGGTTTGCTGTAAGCCTTTGCCACTTTCTTTTTATGGATAAAGTCAATGTTGAATCTATGGTAATTGGTTGTATTATGCCGCTTTTACCAGGGGTAGCTTTCACTACTGCTGTTCGTGATGCAATTGGTGATGAACTTCTTTCTGGTATTTCAAGAGGAGTAGAGGCGCTTCTAGTAGCCGTTGCTATTGCTTCCGGTGTGGGTGTATCACTTGGTCTAAGTTACTGGTTAGGGGGGCTCTTATGATTATTAGCGTATTTAGTGCATTTATTTCTACTATTGGTTTTTCCATAGTATTTCACGTACAAAGAAAGCACCTTTTAATATGTGGAACAGTTGGGGCCCTAGGCTGGTTTATTTATTTAGTTGGTATGAAGATAGGTCTTACAGATGTACTTGCTACTTTTTTAGCAAGTTTACTTGTTACACAACTTTCCTATGTTTTATCTCGAAGACGCAAGACACCTGTTACAGTTTTTTTAATTGCAGGGATTATCCCTTTAGTTCCAGGACTTGGGCTATACCGTACAATGTCAGCCGTTCTAGATTCCAACTATGCTCAAGCGGTTAACTATGCGACCCTTACATTTGAAATAGCTGGTGTCATTGCTGGTGCTATTGTGATTGTCTCCTTACTTCCACTTCTTTGGCGTAAACCACAAAGGAGACGTAAAATTTAAATCTCTACAACTTAGGTTACAAAAAATGCTAGCCGCCGATTTGAATCTACTTAGATTATGATCGGCGGCATCTTTTTTCTCTTTTTCATATCTCTCAAATATCTAGCAGTCTACTTTATCACATTCTATTATGCTATCTACTCATCTCATTCTTGCATTTTAAGCCATTTTTCTGCTTTTATAACCTTTGCAAAGCCGCTAGCCAATGCAGCTAAGAATGCTCCTTGCACTTCTTTAGCAGAAATCACTTCATCCTCCCACACTAAATCCCTTGTGGCACATGCATCGCTAATTAATGTTACATCATAACCATACTTAGCAGCAGCTCTTACTGTTGTATCAACACACATATGTGTCATCATGCCACATACTACTAAATGTGTGATGCCTTTTGCTTCCAGCTTTTCCTTTAAGTTCGTTTTTAAAAAGCTATCTGGACTATGCTTTATAATTTTTGTTTCATTTTCTTTAGGTGCTACTGTTTTAAAAAATTCTGTTCCAACTGAGTTAGGCTTAAAAAAAGCAGCATTAAGACTTGTATTAATATGACATATATGAAAAATAGGTAAGTTTCTTTCACGAAAATATTTTAATACTTTTGCAGTCTCCTCAGCTGCCTTTTCTGGTGCTTCCAGTTCATACTTGCCACCTGGAAAATAATCATTTTGAATATCAATAAGCAATAATCCCTGTTTCATAAGAATCACCTCTATTTTTATTTGTATAAGCAACTTACTTCCTTATACTTAAATTATATGCTTAAAAATATATTGGTAAATTACTTACTTTTTGGTGGGTATAGGTTGTCACTGCAAATTCCTTTCTTTTCTAAAACATCAGACTGTCCATGCTCAATCATATACTCAATGCCAATCTCCTGCATAATTTTCACAGCTTCCAAAAGTTTCTCCCCTCTAGGTGTCAAAAAATATTCCACATGTAATGGATATCCTTCAAAACTTTCCTTCTCCACCAGTCCAAACTCCCTCAATTCCTTCAACTGCTGCAATAGCATCTTCTCAGAAATCCCCTCAATCCCACGCCGCAGCTCCGCAAGTCCCATTCTCCCCCTCCTTAGCAAAAAAACAATCAAAGTCTTCCATTTCCCCTTCACAATATCATGCACAATTTCCAATGGACACGTATATTCCTCTCGAATTAAAATCTCAACCTCCTCCTTTCTTTCTCTCCCAATGGCGCTTTCTCCTTCCCTTCACCCCACTTTTATTCTTCATATTTATATGCTACACTACCATTACTATTTATTTTTTAAGGAGTCTTTAATGAAAAAGAAAATATTATCTTTTATATTCACCTTAGTTGTTCTAGCAATCTTTGCTTATGTGCAACTACCCGTTTTAAAACCAGACTTCACATCTTTCTATGTGATACTGATTATGTTCCTTGCTTTATTTGGTTTCTTAAACTTAGATTTTAAAGCCTCAGACATGAATCCTTTTTCTAAAACAGCAAAGGTATGTTTCGGCTTAGCCACTCTTCTAGTTGCTTATATCTTTGTCGTACCTTTTGTTACAAGTACACCTTTCTTCCATGCCAATAGTTATAGAACTTTACTTGGTGATGTAGTGGAAAGTGACTTTAACAAAGACGTAAGTCCTGTCAGTGTAGAAGATATCCGCCTTGTAGATGAAGCTAACGCTAGAAACCTAGGCGTTAAGAAATTAGGGGAAGTTCCTGGGCTTGGTAGCGTTGCCCAACTTGGAGACTTTCATATTCAAAGCATTCAGGGTGAACTTTACTGGGTTGCACCTATCGTGCATCGTGATTTCATCAAATGGGTGACTAATTTAAATGGAACAAATGGTTATATCATGGTATCTGCTACCAACCCACAAGATGTACGTTTCATTCAAGATGTTAACGGACAGCCAATTAATATTACATATCAACCAAACGCATATCTCCACCAAGATTTAGCACGTCATCTCTATACACATGGATTTGCTAATATTGGTCTTACTGATTTCACATTTGAAATTAATGATGAAGGGAAACCTTATTGGATTGTAACTTTATATGAACACAAAGTAGGTTTCGCGGGTTCTGATGCTACAGGCGTTGCCACTGTTGATCCTGCTACAGGTGAAATCAATCGCTATAGCATAGAAGATGCACCTAGCTGGATTGATCGTATCCAACCAGAATATTTCATCGAAAGTCAAATCAATTCTTGGGGTACTTACGTAAATGGCTATCTAAATGCCATGATTGCTGAAGAAGGCGTACTTAAAGCGACACCTGGTACTTCGCTAGTTTATGGCGACGACGGTAAGTCTTACTGGTATACAGGTATCACTTCTTCTGGTTCAGATGATTCTACTATTGGCTTCATTCTTGTAAATACACGTACAAAAGAGGCTAAACTTTACAAACAACCAGGTGCTACAGAAACAGCAGCTATGCGTTCTGCTGAGGGTAAAGTTCAAGAAAAAGGATACTCTGCCACAACACCAGTTATGTACAATGTTCTTGGTTCACCTACTTACGTCATCTCCCTTAAAGATAAAGCTGGCCTTATTAAAATGGTTGCTTTTGTTTCAGTTGAAGATTACAGTCTTGTAGGACTTGGTGAAACAAAACAAAAAGCACTTAAAAGCTATAAAGAAGTTCTGAAATCTAAAGGAAATAATGTAAACCTAGGTTCTAGTTCAGGCGTAAAAGAAGTAACAGGTAAAGTCACTCGTATCGGACAAGATGTTCAAGGGGGGACAACTTACTACTATTTCACACTGGACACTTTAGGTAACTATATTTTAAGTACAACTTCTGCTGTCTCAGAAGAAATCACTTTAACCGAGGTAGGCGATGAAGTAACTATCAGCTATGAAACTTATGGGGATACCCTTGATGTAAGTAACTTCGACAACTTAGCTTTCAAACCTGCCAGCTAATATCACACAACAACACACAACAAAAGGAGGTATCAATTTCATGATATCTCCTTTTTACATTGCAAATTAATACCCTAATTCCTCTAATAATTGTATTGCACTTATAATCATTTCAGGACAGACTTTTTTAAATATCTCATCTCTAGTCGCGCTTTCCCGTTCTCCTTCTTTGCTCAAATCATATCCTAATAAATCTCTACATATAATAGATTGTTTCTTTTCCTTAAATAAGTTTATAAACTCTGTGGTCTTAGCATAACAAGTTTCTTTTGTTGCTTGATCCTTCATATCACTTTGTCCATACTTAAGTCCAATCACTAATATAGCCCCAGATACGGCACCGCATACTTCTCCGCTGCGCATTCCACCACCAAGCCCACATCCAAGCTTCAATGCTTGCTTTTTATCTAAACCATATTTTTCACAAAAACTCATAAGAACAATTTGAGAACAATTAAATCCCCCTTGAAATAATGGTATGACTTCTTCCACTCTCCCAGCCATTATATTTCCCACCTTCCTGCTTAAAACATTATATTAACGCCTCTATTATATCACATTTTTCCAAATATTCATTCATACGCTTTTGTTTTAATTTCATTTATAGAGAAAACAACTAAAACCTTGAAATATATATGTATGTAAATAGGTTTCTCTCAATAATTTCACATGACTCAAAACTATGAATAACTAAAATTTATGAATGTAAAATCTATAATCACATTACTCAAAAAGGCCAGATAGCACTTTCGTGCCATCTGACCATGGATTGAATTTAGTTACTTCCAGCGCCTTTACTGCATCCACATGTTGAGCAATTACATTTATTGCTTACACAACTGCAGTCATCTTTATCCTGGTTACTGCCAAGTGTCTTTGCATTTTTGCCTACTTCAAGTGGTTGAATGCTAGCTTCAAGTAAGTCACCGCATACGAAATCTAAGCAACTATTGTTACTTGATTCATCAATAGGTGTTAATTTAGGTGGAACTGTAAGTCCTTCATGTTTGAACTTGTATTGTACAAAGTAAATAGCTTTTACATAAAGTGTTAAACCAATAGCAAAGCAGTCATCATTTTGAGCAATAACTTTTGCAAGTGCTTGGGCTGAAATACCTTGTTGAATTGTATTATTTACATTAAAGCTACCGTTTTCTCTGCATCTTTCTACGTCATCTGTACTTGTAACATATCCCATATAATTAATAGTTGGTGTTAATTTATAGCAACCTTCTGGGTCATCTTTTTCATAACCTACACCATATGGTGTGTACAGGTCAAAAGTAACTGATGATGGATTTGTACAAGAGTCATATCCACAGTTGTCTTCACTGCCTAAATATCTAATTGTCATCATACCACTCTTTGTTACTTTACAGCATTCGCTAATACATTGTACTGCTAATGTTACGTCTACATCTTTAAGTGTAATACGGCTTAAGTTTGGGTTACCTTTTGCTGGTTTGATTTCTGAATATCTATCGCATTTATTATTGTCAAAATTAAAGTTAACATCTACTACTTGTAATTGGATTTTATCTGCTTCTGCTAAGTCATCTTTGCTTAAACCGTCAAATAAAATATCCGTATAATCCCTTGAATTACAGCGGCATACATCTTCAAGTTCATTTAAGCATACTGTACGGCATAAGTTAAGGCCAATTTCATCAAATACGGCTGGAGCCATCATTGTAAGAAGTCTAGGTTCTCCAAGATTCCAAATAGGGTAACGAAAAGAGGGCGAAATTTCATGCCCTCTAATTTTCTAACAACCATTTAAAATGACTAAGTAATATATCACAAATCATATTATTTCCTTATATTATATTGTTCGTGCCACTTAATTGCAATTTGATTTAAACGCTTCCCTTTGTTATTCATTTCCTAACTCTTTTCTATAGTATACCACTAACATATCACATGCTTCTTTATTCCCCTTTTCATATTGCACTGCCCACATTAAGGCTATTTGAATTAATATGTCTTTGTTGTCTTTCATTTTAATTTCCCCCTTTTGTTCCCTTACAGTAATCAATTTCAGTAGTGTATGCTATGAAATCATAAAAGACCATTTCACCATCTTCAATCTCTTTAGTTTCAACTACACAGCAGTTTTCACTGATAATTTCTTTTACCTTACCAACTCTGTATAAATGTTTATTGCACATATCTTGCACACCTACTGTACAACCAATAGTAATTGTCATAGCTTACTCCTTTCAAACTCTGATTTTATTTACTTCCAAATGCAAAATGACTACACTTTACACATTTTCTTGGTACTGCCCCCAACGTTGTATATGGTGCACCGTAACACTTATTACTAGGCATGTTATCTTTAAAACACTTTGGGAAGTTACTCCTTAACTCATAAGCAATTCCTTCGCACTCCCTCTTAATAAGTATTTCATCATCAACAAGTTCTTGTATAGCGTTCATAACGCTACTAAATTCTTCATCTTGAAAAGCACTTTCATTAGGTGTAATAAACTCACTTTCTTTCAAAGCATTTAATATTCGCTCTTTTAAGTTCTTCATCCTTTCACCTTCTCAAATTCTTATTTCATTGCCGATACCCATAGTCTTTACCCCCAGGTACCATCTGCGTAATAATGAAACCAATCACCATTACACATATATACTTTTAAGTGGTCTTTGTGTTCTGTCACCTTTACTGGTAGCCACTTAGCTTTTAACTCTTTCCCACATACTTTCATATGTTTATTATACATCATTTCGAAAAACTTCTTCGCTGGATCACTAAGCTTTCTATATCCTTTTGCCTGTTTTACATCTCCCATAATATCACCTGCTTATTTTAGTTACATTCCATATTAAAATCTGAGTAATCTTCGTTTACTTTAATACCTGGTGCATCTAATTCACATATTGTAAGCTGTTTTTTTAAATCATCTTGGTACTTGTCGAACTCATCTTGCTCAACATATGAGTATAATCGTCTAGCAACATCAAGAGGCAATTCATCGTTATATCTTGTTAGCTTAAAATTAACCATGTTTAATGCCTTTGTATAACTAAGGTCTCTTGCTACTTCCTCAACCCTATCTGTGTAGTATTGGTGCCACGCTACACGCCTCTTGTATACAACATATTTCTTTTCTGTAAAATGCTTATTATTGTCCATTTTCTCCTCCAAATTTAATTAATTACTTCTACATCTTTAACCCATATAAACCCCAAGCTTTGCCTTTTCTCAACTACTGCCCTATAAATCGTATCTCTTGTTGTATATAATGCTCTTGCTGCTTCACTCATGCTTACATATTCCTCTACGACCTCATGAGTAACTGGGTCAAGCTGTAAAACAGGTATTGCCGTACTTGATAAGGCTATTTGTTTGTTTATATACCCTTTTGAAACATATATAAGATTCTCAACCTTGTTATTGAAGCTATTTCCATCTTTATGAGCAGTTTTCTTACCTTTCGGTTTATCTTCCATAAATAACTGTTCTACCCAGTAATGCGCCCTTAAAGACATATTTTTACCATCAACATTTATCGTTATTGTTGGCTTGTTATTTCTAGCATTTAGTACAAGTATCCCACGCTTACCTCTATATCTTCCCCTGCTACTAACCTCCACGCTTGATCCAGGGATTAACCTCCATACTTCTTCTAGTAAATCCCCTATCTGTATTAGTGGTTTTATTGTCTTACTTGTAACATCATCTAAAATATAAAATCCTTTATTTGCAATCCCTTTACTTTTTATACTTGATATTGTGCACTCCTTAACACCAAGTATATCAGCAGCCTTTTTTATTGTTACAAGTCTTCTGTCTTGTGTTATTGGGTCAAATAAATATACTTCCTTCATAGCTAACCCTCCCAACTGCTAAGGCTTATTTAAGCCCTAGCAAATATCCTAAACTGTTACTGTAATATCTTAAGTCCTG